>JANOTW010000900.1:0-2094 GCA_031416575.1 Ferruginibacter sp. | reverse complement strand
CCTTTATGGCAGCCGCTATTTTTAAATTTCGCTCCGCGGATAAATAATGATAAAAATTGGGCGTTTCCAGGAATGTGCCTATCTGCCTGCGATGGGTTTCATTGGGTACTTCCCCCAATAATTTGTAGGTGCCTGAAGTTGGTTTTAAAATATCCATGATGATACCCAGCAGGGTCGTTTTACCGCTTCCGTTAGGCCCTAATATTCCAAATACAGCGCCTTTGGGAACATTAAAACTTACGCCCTTTAAAGCCGGTACCCGTCCGTAATTTTTATAAATATTTTCTATGGAAAGAATAGACATGATGCTGATGAATGTTTAAGGTTTGAAGATAAGTGATTTTATAATTTGGTAAGATGGAAAATATTATAAGTGGTTAACCAGGGTTGCCAACATTTATAAGGCTGGCAACCATTTGGCTGATACTATTGTAAATGCTTCTCATGCCATTGAGAAGTAAAGCCACCCAATACCGCAAATCCATTCCGGTTGAAATCAAGTTTTTTCAAATGCAGGTTATCAATATCTTCCTGCAAAACTTTTCTTGTAAAGGGGTTGATCGTTCCCCCCGGTTGTAATGGTGATGCAGCAGGGTTGTATTGATAGGCCGGATCTACAATCGTGCCTCTCGGGTACATGATGCCCGGTGTGCCTTTTCCCCTTATATCCAGCACAGGTGGGTGATGTAGCCCAATGGTATGCCCGTACTCATGTGCAGCCGTGGTGGAATTATTGAGCAGGTTATCTAATTTAAAATAACCGGTGTTGCTGTTAATTCCGTCCACAAAAGAAATATCAGTGCCGGCAAAGGATTCGACCCTGAAATAATTATTTCTCGGGTTGATATTTTCAAAAACCATTGCGGGGATAATGTTTTCGGCCCAATACCCCTCTATGCTAAAGACTACATCGTATAAACGTTTCTTAAGCATTGCTTTCCCGTTGGCTTCGTTCCAATGATCCGCAATATCCTTTGCAATTTGAAAACTTACTGCTTCATTGGCTGCATCGCCATAAAAGAAAAATACGGAATGAATAACGATTTGTCGTGTGGCTGTATTTATTTCTGCTTCTCCCATTATTATTTAATTTATTTGGCAGGCATTTATTTTTAAAAGTAACTAATACTATATATTTTTTATGGTTACGAAAATAAAAGGTAATCGTAATTGGGGGAAAATAATTTCGGGACCGTTTCATGCAACGCAATTAAATATCCACATTGGTATGCAATACAAGAGTACCCAAATAAGCCGGGGCTGATGTTTCGCTATACTTCACAAGGGATAAAAGCGTTATGAAGGTTTTTTGTCCTGGCAGTGAAGCAATGGGCATCATCGTTGCGTCGCCCTCTTGTACTTAATACCATTGGGGAACTTTAATTGCGTTTTAAATTAACAATTATTACCCCCTTTTGGAACATCCCGATTTTTCGGGAAAGCCTGTCCCGGTTCATCGGGAGGGATGGGGGTAGCTTGTTTTATTTGTTTAGGGAACAAAATAAAATATCACTAATTTATCCCTTGCGCAGTATAATTACAAAGTGGGTAAAATTTACAGGGCATTTATTTTCAAAGGACGAACTGTTTTTTAAAGGGAGGCATAATTTAAAGGCCCTGTTTTGCCCCCGGCCACTTCCCGAAAAAATCGCGATTTTCCAAAAGGTGGGGCCTTCTGCCAGTTCATTACCTACGCCTGATGAACCGCCCGGTATAACGCAATTAAAGTTCCCCAATGGTATTCAGTACAAGGGTATCCAAATAAGCTGCGGCTGATGTTTCGCTAATTACAACGTGGTTAAAATTTACAGATCAATTATTTATAAAGGGCGAACTGTTTTTTAAAAGGAGGCATAATTTGAAGACCCTGTTTTGCCCCCGGTCCGCTGAATGGCAATGTCATTTAGTTAAGAAAAAATAAGAAATTCAATTCGTCCCGTTAGGGACGATATATGGGTAGAAGAATAATGATAAGGTAATTCGTTCCGTAGGAACGATATGTGAAATGGATTATGAGGTTTATACCAAAATTGGTTGAAACTGAAGTAAAGCACATACCAATCCTACGGATCGAAAAAACATATCCATTAATTG
>JANOTW010000899.1:0-3179 GCA_031416575.1 Ferruginibacter sp. | reverse complement strand
GCTTCGCATTTTTTGAATACCGGCAAGCCGGTACCGAACCAAAAGAGGCGGCTTATGCAGTTACTGATTTTAACTCGTACCAAAATTCAAACATCAAAATGATACTGGTACCACCTTTGCGGATAAAACACCTAATCCTATAATTTTATTTGTGGCATAACTGGTTTAACGCAGCCTGCAGGGATGGGTATAAAAAAGTAAATCCTGTTTTCCTGATCTTTTCGCAACTTACCGTTGTACTTTTCAGTACTTCTATACTCCTGCTACCCAGCATTATTTTTAAAACGAATTCCGGTACATGCATTGCGATATAAAATTTACCTTTTAGTTGTTTGGCAAGTTCTATGGTCAATATTTTATTTGTTACAGGGTGGGGGGATACCGCATTATAACTTCCGCTCAGTTGCTGATTTTCCATAGCCTCAGTAAATACCCTGCAGAGATCATCAATATGTATCCAGCTTACTACCTGCTTTCCACTACCTAAAATACCGGCCACGCCAAATTGAATGGGTTTTTTAAATTTAGCCAGGGCCCCGCCCTCATTACTCAATACAATGCCTGTGCGAACTTTCACTAACCGGATGCCTGGCTTTTCAACAAGCTCAATACTTTCTTCCCATAGCTTACAGGTTTCGCCTAAAAACCCGGCTGAGGACTTATCTGATTCAATAAATCCATCTTTACCTGGAGGCGGGTCTTCTCCATACCAGCCAATGGCCGAGGCGCTTACCACCGCTTTTATTGAGTGTGCGTTATTTTGTAAAGTATGAATGAGCAATGCGCTACTTTCCGTCCGGCTTTTTACTATTTCGGTTTTATAAGCGGCAGTCCATTTTTTATCTACTACACCGGCTCCCGCAAGGTGTATGATGTAGTCTGCTTTTTGAATGGCGTTTATGTCAATTGTTTGCTGGGCTACACTCCATAAAGCATATTCTACATTTGGTTCAGCAGGTTTTGAAAGGGACGTTTTTCTGGTTAAAATAATGATCCTATAGCCTTTGGCTGTTAAATGTTTCGTTAATTGTTTACCAACCATGCCTGTGCCGCCTGTAATTAATACTGTTTTCATACTTAATTGATTGCTATGACGATTATGTAAAAACAAAAACTATTACAACTTGTTGTTATTCATTAAAATCATTGCTGTTAATAGCTTAATTTTATTATTGTAAAGATAGTAATACTATGAAAAGAATAATTTATGTAACGTACATGTTGCTACTGCCCACACTTTCTTTTGCTCAGCGCATTACTTTTTCGGAGGTGCAAAAGGAAGATAACAGGGACATCAATTTTGATATTATTGGAAAAATGAACAATAATATTTTAATATTTAAAAATGCCAAGTGGAAATATGCGGTATCTGTTTACAATGCCGGTGATATGTCGCTGAAAGAAAAAGTGGACCTGGATTTTATTCCCGATAAAGCCTTTAATGTTGACTTTATCGCATTCCCTGATAATTTCTATTTCATATACCAGTACCAGCGTAAGGGAATAGTTTACTGTATGGGAGCTAAAATGGATTTTAACGGTCATTTAATTGGCCAGCCACTACAATTGGATACAACGCATGTGGGTGTTTTTGGGGATAATAAAATATACAGTACCATTAATAGTGATGATAAGAAGCAGATTATGATATTCAAAATTCAAAAAAGGGAAACCCAATTCAATTTTGTAACCTTACTTTTTAACAGCAACCTTAAAATGGTTGATAAATCAAGGCTGGTAACTGATTATGACGACCGCAATGATGTATATAGTGATTTTCTATTGGACAACGATGGTAATTTTATTTTTTCAAAAGCTGTAAAATCGGGTCCCAGGTCTAATTTATCATCTCTCTACCTTGTTACCAAAGCTCCGCAACAAGATTCCTTTTCCACAAAAAAAATAAATTTGAATGAGCTCTTTATTGATGAAATAAAAATAAAGATCGACAACGTGAACAAGCGTTACCTGCTAAATTCTTTTTATTACACCGAAAGGCGTGGAAATATTGATGGCATTTTTACCGCAATTTGGGACGTAAAGGGTAACAGCCTGTACGCTAATGTATTTACAAAATTAGAAGACAGTATCAGGGATATCGCTAAAGCAAAGGGCAATTTTAAGCTTGCGTTGAATAACTATTTTATTCGAAATATAATACTAAAAAAGGATGGTAGCTTTATGATAGCTGCGGAAGATCATTCTTCCCAATCAAGTGGTAACAATATGGGATGGAACCGCTGGGACTATCTTTACGGCTCGCCTTTTTTGAGCCCTTTCGATTACTATTATTTCAACCCTTCGTTTGGCGGGTTTTACCGGCCATACAGCAGGTTTAATTCTAACCAAAGTACCCGTTATTATTATGATAATATCTTATTGCTGGATGTTAGCAAAACGGGTGATGTACGCTGGAATAAGATCATAAATAAGGAACAGTATGCGGATGATAATGATAATTATTTGTCTTTTTCTACCTTTATTACTGAATCTGAAATTCATTTTCTGTTTAATATTATTGAAAAGCGGGACAAGCTGTTGACCGATAATACCATTTCATCTAATGGTTCAATGAAAAGAAACCCAACGCTTAGAAGTATTGAACGGGGGTATGAGTTTATGCCAAAACTAAGCAGGCAGGTAGGAGCCAGGCAAATTATAGTTCCCTGTACTTTCCGCAACCAGATATGCTTTGCAAAAATTGATTTTTAGAAAGGTAGGAACAAACCATAGCCTGTTCCTGCATCGTTCCAAAGGAATAGAAAAAGATTGGAGATGGTAGATTATTTGGGTACCGTATATAATCACATTGATGCGATACAGCTTACAATACTTAATTTAAGAACTTTTTAGCCCGCCTCATAAATCAAAGGTTGATATGCAAATTGAAAGTGCTTGCTTTTCCCGAAATAATCGGGATTTTGCAATTTATCTTTTTTGTCCAGGCACCAGGGCCCTGAATAAACATCGTTGCATCGCCCTCTTATACCGCATACCATTGGGGAACTTTACCCACGTTATTTGTAGAAAAACATCAGTAAGGACTTGTCAATAAATAAATCATACAATATTTTGTTTAATTGTATAGTTCCATTCCCCGTGAAACTCATTTTTAGTTAGATTAATTTTATCCATTTCCTCATCTGTTATTTTAAGCTTTGTAGGGTAATGATTTTTAT
>JANOTW010000898.1:0-13202 GCA_031416575.1 Ferruginibacter sp. | reverse complement strand
GCTTCGCATTTTTTGAATACCGGCAAGCCGGTACCGAACCAAAAGAGGCGGCTTATGCAGTTACTGATTTTAACTCGTACCAAAATTCAAACATCAAAATGATACTGGTACCACCTTTGCGGATAAAACACCTAATCCTATTTCGTGAATAGTGAATTATAGCCCATTCACCATTGCCTATTGCCCTACGCTACGGGGCTTATCCTCCAAATATGTCATTCAACAACCCGGCTAAATGTACCCCTCCTTTTAACAGTTGCTGGTTCAGTATGGTTACATAATTGAAATTATATTTATAATCCAGCTTTTGATCGGGTTGTTTTATTTCACTATATATTTTTTCAGCTAACTGGTAAGACTGAACTACCCATTTACTAACCGGCTCCTGCTGCCATTCAATTTTTTGCTCTTTGGTAGTATGGTTGATGGCCGCCGAATATTCCGTATAACTCAATTGCTGAAAAAGGATCAACTGGTCATCCCACAACTGATGTAAATTTTTCGGGTCATTAAACCATAGTACCCTTACCCTATTACCCCCCAGGTCTTCCACACGCCCGGTGTGCATTGGTTGATGAATATCCCCCACCAGGTGGATAAGTACCCGCAAATAAAATAATTTATTGTCCGGGGACAGCTCTTTCTTTTTTAATTCCGCAGCCAAAAAATTAATTTTCGTGTATGCGTTGGTTGCAGTGTCTTTATCAAGATAAGCCTGCACTTCATCCGCTGTTAAACCAGCTTTTAAATTAATATAATGCCAATTGTTCAGGTAATTATAGGAGGGATCAGACTTTACAAAATCAGCCCAGTTACTTGACATTGCAATGGATTCTGTTCCTAAAATTTTAATGATTTCCTTTTTAGCTTTTTTGGTAAGATAGCTATCTGCTATCTGTCCTACGATCCGGTGCCCTTCCACACCCCATGCCATGGTTGCAAAAGGCAGGTAGAAGAATAAGGCTATCAGCGATGCTTTTTTTATTGTATTCGTTATCATTACAATTAAAATTGATGGTTTTGAAAATGTGAAATTGAAATCAAAAATAAGTCAATGCAGGGGATCGGTAATGACCGGGTCAAAATAAAACATTTTTCATTGGCAATTACCAACGTCAGTTAATTATGTTAGAAACACTGCGTATTCCACATAAACAATGCAGGGACCGCCTGTACACTTTTTGGGACCTCAGTTCCACATAACGGATAATACCGTGCTACAACCTACGCAGGAAAAGATCCCCAATGGTATGCGGTATAAGAGGGCGATGCAACGATGCTTATTCAGGGCGCTGATGCCTGGACAAAAAAGATAAATAATAAAATACCGGTTATTTCGGAAATGCATTCACTTTAAATTGTGAAAAGTAAGCCGTTCTGAGTTTGTTTCACAACCGGAGCCGTGTGTTTTCAAAAGAAAGATAAATTCAAAACATCCGGCATATAAAAAAAGCCCCCCTGATAAGGAAGGCTCTTTTTATTATTGAATAACTCAATTACTGTTTTACAATTTTCAGGTTCGTTAATTTTCCATTATTCCTTATTCTTATTACATAGGTGCCGGAAGGTAACGCTGAAATATCAACTTTTGTATTTACCTGGCTGGTTCTTTGTTTTGACAAAAGTTTTCCATATATATCAAACAAAAGAATATCGGCTGTACCTTTCAACTCATTAAGGCTCACTGTAACCGATTTGTTTGCAGGGTTAGGGAATACCCTGGTTTTGGTTATAACATCCACAAAAAGGCCATCGCCAAAAGAGGCTGTTCCGGTAGTTACATTTAAAGTGTAACAGCTATTGGCATTATTTGCGCCATTAAAACCATTTACCCTGGCATAATAAGTACCGGCAGTATAAGTCCTGCTGATCGTTTCGCTTGTGGTACCACGGTTTTGAGAAATTGCCATTTGTTTGTTACCGTTACTTCTAAACAAAGTCAAATCATAATCAGCAGGTAATGTTGTTAAGGTAATGGTTGCAGTACCACCTGTTGATATTACAAATTTATAGTAGTCATTATCACCGCTGGGACTAATTAGTCCGGTGATATCAGTATTGAGCGGTATAAGGGCAGCTCCTGATGCGGTGCCATTTGTTGAAACATCGTACTGGCTGATACAACTCAGGGAAGCTGTTGTGAAATTCGACTGCGAATAAGTACTGCTGCCACTTGAACAATTGGCCAAAACCCTCCAGTCATAAGCCGTAGCTTCTGTAAGCCCTGTAATATTTTCGGAAGTGGTAGTTGTTGCTGCAGCCCATACAGTCCAGTCAGGTACATTGCCTAATTTATATTCCACCCTATAATTAAGGGCGCCGGAAACCGCATTCCAGTTGACGGTGGCGCTATTGGTTGTAATGGCAGTTGTTGTCAGGCCGGTTGGTGACTCGCAGATAGCGGTTGCAGCGGTAGTAAATTGAGCCTGTGCATAAGCGCTGCTTTCAGCAGAACAGTTGGTTAGTACCCTCCAGTCGTACAAGGTTGCGGCAGTAAGGCCGGAAATGTTTACAGATGTGGTAGTAGTTGCCGCGGCAGCGGTTGTCCAGGTAATATCAGTGTTTAATTTGTATTCAGCCGTATAACTAACTGCCCCTGAAACAGCGGTCCAGTTGAGCGTTGCACTGGTGGTTGTTATGTTTGTTGCTGTTAACCCGGTTGGTGCATTGCAGGTAGCTGGTGAACATTCTACGTAGCTTAATGTCTGATCAATCCTCGAATTGGAAGACCCTTGTGAAGCCCCTATGCCCATGCCCCTTTTGGCAAACGCCTTTATGATAGCACAACTGTATTGGGCCCCATAAAATATTGTATCAGCTTTTAGAATGGCATTACGGCCATCTATGAAACCGGGACTGCAAGGTTGCAAACGCATTCCTTCCATTACCAGTTTAAGGGCGATTGCATTACCTCCCCCTGCCGTGAGATTAAAAATATTTGGATTGATCCCCTGCAACTGTATTATTTCCCAGGTCATATCCCATATTGTATTACACCAGATAGTACCTACACCATGGGGTACCGCTACTGTTGACAAATTCGCATAAGTCAAAGGGTTTACTGCCATATCAGTTGAGTACCTGTACTGGCGGATACCAAGCCCCGTAACGGGCTGGTTCATTGCATAAGTGCCAATACCCCGGGGCTTGCTGAAACCATCACCGGGTAGCGCATTGGCCCAGTCGTGTGTAATCATTAAACCAAGATAATCACTCCACCCCTCTCCCATTTGTTCCACATTTGTAAGGCAGGTGCTGCCATTACCCGTTAGCCTGTTACTGATGCCATGGGCATATTCATGAGCGATGATCCCATTATCTACATCCCCATCACGGTCAGGTGTAGGGGCGGTCCACAGGTACATTTGCATTCTTCCCCTTCCTCCATCGGCGGGTGTGGAAAAATTAGCATTATTGATTCCGCCGCCATCCTGCGATTCGGCTAATACATAATCAGCTCCTGCTCCTCCCCTGCCCTGGTTATTATTCTGAAAATTCCTGGACGATTCATTAAATCCATAAATGTAGGAGAGATCATGCATAAGGTTATTCCAGTAAAATAAATTGGTGGTATTAAATTGTTGATTAGGTGCGGTAGTCCTTACGGTAGGTTCCAGGGTAAAATTGGGTACAAAATCGAAAGTGAGGCTGGGCTGGGGTGTTGAAGATGTTTCCGAAATACCAGGCAGGTTATTGGCATCCCGGTCTTCATAGGCATACACATTATTACCCCTTATATTGCTGTAGGAAACGGCCCCATCATTATGCCAACCCAGCGTTGTTGCATTACCCGGCGACATCGTCCATGGATCTGTAACCAATATATTGGCGCCACCAGGGTGTACCGGGCTCTCGGCTGGATGTTTTACAACCCGATAGCTGGCAGTATTCACCACCAACGGGCTTAAAGTAGCCTTGCCGTTATTTTTAAATTCCCCGAGAGTATAATCAGGAAAATTGTTTTGAAGCAGGTGCTTTTTATTTACATGATCCTTTATTGAATGGCCTTCTTTATCCCAGTTACATTTAATAGTCAGGCTTTGCTTATTGATAACTGAATTGTTTGTAGCATCAATTCTTACGAGCCAGTAATCTTCATCATTGTATGGGGCTACAAATACCTGCCAGGCTAGTTTTAGCTGGTTTCCTTCGCCAACAGGTAACCAAATTAATTCAGCGGTAATGTTTTCAATTGAAATATTTTGCTTTCCGAATTCAACTTTATTACCATTATCAGAAGATCGCATTGCGGTAATATCCTGCGCAGGTTTAACCTTTAATGCAGCCAGCGATGCCTGCACGGCGTTTACTGAACTAACTATTGGAACCTGGCTTGCATTCCTGCTTAACTGATCCACTGCAGGTAAACGTTCCCCAACCTTGGAAACCAATTTATCATCTTTAAATGCCAGCACCTGTACCTGGTTGTAAACAGGGATCCCCTGGTAACTCTCCTGCAGATATACCATCCGTATGTTTGATCCTGGAATAGTATAAGTGCTTGAAATAATAGAATTGCTAAGGTCGGCAGGCTTTAACCCAGTAGCCGAACTACTTTTTTGAAGCAATTTAGTGGCAATGTTTCTTTCAATGTCAGAAACCTGGGCTTTACTATAAAAAGTAAAGATCAATAATAAAGGGATGAGCAGTAATTTTTTCATGGTATGTGTTTGTAGCGTTGATAAAAAATTAGCGGAAGATTTGGGAACGAATCCCCGGAAAGAAACTGACACTAAATTTAACATTTTCTTTTAAATATTTTTAATTTGTTTTTGCGACGGGTGCATCCTAAATTGTCGCTGGCTGGTGTCCTCACCAGCCACATCCTTAATAAGGAAGGATAGCGACAATTTGGAATGTACCTAAGGAAGGATCGTATGCAAATCCCATAAAAGATTGGCACGCCCGGAAAAAATATAAAGTAATTTCTTTTGTTATCCAGCCAATACTTATTAGTTTAGCCGTTCAAAAAAAAAATTATGAAAAAGATATTATTAGTGATTGCCATTGCTGCCGGCAATTTAACTTTCGCTCAAACAATTACAACTCCCCAGCCGAGTACAACACAAACCATAAAACAAAATTTTGGATTATCCTCCATCGAATTATCTTATTCAAGGCCCAATGCCAAAGGGCGTAAAGTAGTAGGTGAACTGGTGCCTTTTGGTAAAGTATGGCGCACGGGCGCCAACCAGGCAACTACGCTTACTTTTGGCGATGAAGTAACCATTGGGGGCAAAAAAATAGCTGCCGGTAAATATGGCCTCCTTACAATTCCTGGCCAGGACACCTGGACAGTGATCATTACCAAACAATTGGATGTAACATCCCCCGCTGCTTATAAAGAAGAAAGTGATGTGGTAAGGGTTAATGTAAAACCAATGGTGATAAAAGATAACGTGGAAACATTTACCATGCAGTTTGCCAATGTAAAATCCAGCACCTGCGATTTGCGCATGGCATGGGAAAATACTTCCGTCATGCTTCCTATTTCTACCGATGTTGATGATAAGGTGATGAAGCAGATCAATAATATAATGACGAAAGACAACCTGCCTTATTTCAATGCCGCCATGTATTATATGGAAAGTGGCAAGGATATGAACCAGGCATTGACCTGGCTAAATAAAGCCGCTGAACTAAATCCTACTGCATATTGGATACATCATCAAAGGGCGAATGCATTGGCTAAATTAGGTAAAAAACAAGATGCCATGGCTGCGGCAAACAAATCATTGGAGCTGTCTACTACAGCGAAAAATGCAGACTACGTAAAATTAAATGAGGACTTGCTTAAAACCTTGAAATAGGTTTTAAAAGAAATAGCATCAGGTTTCAACTTCTGACATAATTGGCCGGGGCTTCGCATTAATTGCGGCTTCCGGCCAATTTCATTTACTCCCTTGTTGTAAAATCCAATTATACTGCTTATTATAATGTGAATAGGATTTTTTGTCCGGGCAGAAGAATTTCATGGCGTCATCGTTGCATCGCCCTCTTGTACTGAATACCATTGGGGAACTTTAATTGTGTTATAGATATAACAGGCAGTTTTGATTGTTAGTCAAAATAGAAATCAGGCAAATCCAAAAAATCAGTTTCAATCAGCGGTTCAGACAATTTGTAAATGCCCGGGCTTAAATCATTAGAAACACATCCAGGAAATGCTTCTCCAAAAAACTTTATTTATTATATTAGGGATGTAATTATTATAGAAATGAATCATTCTTGATTTTCCTTCTGTTTCTATAATCATGTCAGTCCGTTGGCTAACGGGCTTTAAAATTTCAATGCGTCTGTCCTGTTGCGAACCCCCTCAACATTCAAAATCTTTTTCTTACATTTTAATATACCAATATTATCCTCTAATAGATCTGCTCATCATAAGGCAGTTCCGGAGCAAGCGGATTTTTACTTACCAAAAATTTATTTCTCCACGCCACCACAGCCGCCACCAATGCCAATAAAATCAATAAGGACAAGCCCTGGGAGAGATTGGCTTTTTCCGAAATAAATCCGATTAAGGAAGGGCCTGTAAGAAAACCAATCAATCCACCGGTAGTAACCATCGCAAAACCTTCCACCGTACTTACACCAGGTATATTGGCGGATGCGCTGAATAAAACCGGCACTATACAGGAGCAGCCTAACCCAACTAAAATATAACCCGCAATGGCAACCATTACACCGGGCGCCATTACTACGATCAAAAACCCGGTGGCCGCTAATAAGCACCCTGCTATTACAATTTTTTTACTTCCAATTCCTGCAATCAGGCTATCGCCATTCAACCTTCCAATGGTCATAGCTATTGAAAACCCGGCATAACCAAGACTAACCAATTCTTTTGGCGAGTGTAATATTTCCCTGAGATAGATAGCGCTCCAATCCGCCACGCATCCTTCCGCCATAAAAGTAACCATGCAAATAAATGAGATACCCAATATGGTGGGCGAGGGTAGCTTAATTCCAGACCTGGAATGAATGATATCCCGGTTGGCTAATAAAAGATTCCTGTTAAAGAAAATGATGGTAATGATAACCGAAGCGGTTAATACAATTTGCCAGCCCGAAGGAAGATGAATAGAAAATAAAACCACCGCCAATCCAGCGCTTACCGCACCACCCAGGCTATACATGCCATGGCAGGTACTCATAAAAAGCCGGTTATATTTTTTTTCCAGAATGTTGACCGTAGCATTGGAGGATACGCCATTCAAAAAACTAATTACCCCGAAAAAATATAAACAGGTCCAAAACATAACCCGGTTCACGGAATTGATCTGAAGGACCATGATACAACATAAAAGCAGATAGCCAACCAGCATCCATTTGCCAACCGGTACCTTACTAAAAACCCTTGTAGAAAGCAGCATACCCGTGATGGCCCCCAATGGTGAAAGCAATAAGGATAAACCAAGGCTGCCATCGGTAAACCCAAGCCGGTGCTTTATTCCGGGTATGGAAGCAACCCAGGTGCCAAACAATAAACTTGAAGTGGCAAACAGAAACCCTACCGCCAGGACAGGTTTGATTTTGATAAAGGAGGAGATATTTTTAAGCATGGGAAAAAATCAAATTTACAACATTGCATTGCTGTAAAAAACAGGTGGTAAGATTTATACTCCACAAGGTGTGAAAAAATGATTTAATATTTTTATGAGACAGGCTGAAGTGCTACTATTAAGCCCCGCATTTGACGGGATTGTGTTATTTTAATTCCGGTTTACCGGAACTCAATTGTACTGCATGCCATTGGGAAACTTTCCCTCACGATGCATCGGAATATTTAGCGTAACAACACAATATTACGTTTGGGATCTTGTATATTTTGCGCTATTAAACAAAAAAAACAAAATCACTATTTTATCCCTTGCGAAATTTACATAAATCCCGTGTCAGGTAGTAAGTGTACAACCATCGGGGTAGAAGGCACGGCAAGGGCTGACCCTAATATATTTCATCATGAGTGCCTATATCAATAAGGACTATAACTTCAACTTTGGTTTTAAGGCTTTTCCCTACAGAAAAATAATTCTGCAATCATAATCACAAAAACCTGGTGGAACACCAGCCAGGGGCAGCAAGCCGTGATCGGTGTGCCACCGGTCACGGCCTTAACAGGTGAATCGAAAATTTGAATTGCACCCAATTAAAACGATGTTCCGCTATTTGCCTATATTAGATAAAGATTTGGCCATAAAAAAATAAATGCCGCTTATGACAGACATCAATAAAGCATTCAAAGTAACAACCAATGATTTTGTTTTCTATTTTGATAAAAACGAAATAGCGGATGTTGACCTCATACAAAAATCCGCCACTGAATTTAATTGTATAAAAGAACACCGTTCCATTAATGCGATGTTAGTGGAAGCTGATACCGCAAATAAAAAATTTAAAATAGCGGTAGAAGGTGAAATATTTTCGATTGAAATTAAAGGTGAACTGGATCAGATGCTTGAAATAATGGGCTTTGGATTGGCTGTCAATAAACAGCTTGCCAATATTAAAGCGCCCATGCCGGGATTGGTTTTAGAGATTGCTATAATTGAAGGGCAGCAGGTAAACCAGGGTGATAAAATTTTAATATTGGAAGCCATGAAGATGGAAAACTGCCTCGTGGTCCCTGCAAGCGCCACCATTAAAAAAATATTGGTAGTAAAAGGACAAGCCGTTGAAAAGGGACAGGTTTTAGTGGAATTGGAACCCATGTAGGAACACGCCTCAGTGCGGGTTCCTTCATACAACGTGGGAAAAGATCCCCAATGGTATAAAGTACAAGAGGGCGATGCAACGATGCTGCCATGAAACACTTCAGCCCGGACAAAAAAACTTTTAATAGCCACTAATTGCACGAATAATTACCACGAATAGTTGCTTTAAATAACTTAGTGGAAATTGGTGCATTCGTAGCCAAATAAAAAAAAACTATGCAAAAAATATTAGTTGCCAACCGTGGTGAGATCGCTTTGAGAATAATGCGAACGATCCGGAAAATGGGGATCAAATCCGTAGCTGTTTTTTCGGAACCTGATAGAAATGCACCCCATGTTTTATTTGCGGATGAAGCGGTTTGCCTGGGAGGCGGGCCTTCCGCTCAGTCTTATTTGAATGGTGAAAAAATAATCGCCTTCGCTAAAGAACTGGGAGTGGATGGCATTCATCCCGGCTATGGATTTTTAAGTGAGAATGCTGATTTTGCTCAACAGGTAGAAGAGGCAGGCATCCTATTTATTGGGCCCGGCCCGGAAGCGATGCGGATCATGGGATCGAAACTGGCGGCTAAAGCCTGTGTAAAGCAATACAATATCCCCATGGTTCCCGGTACCGATCAGGCCATTGAAGATATCAAACTTGCAAAAGAGATCGCCGCGAAAATAGGTTACCCCATATTGATAAAAGCTTCCGCAGGCGGGGGTGGCAAAGGCATGAGAGTGGTAGAGAAAGAAGCTGAACTGGAAGAGCAAATGCAAAGGGCCACCAGCGAAGCGAAATCGTCCTTTGGCGATGGCGCTGTTTTTATAGAAAAATATGTTTCCGCTCCAAGACATATTGAGATACAGGTACTGGCAGACAAACATGGCAATGTGGTACATTTATTTGAACGGGAATGCAGTATCCAGCGCCGCCACCAGAAGGTAGTGGAAGAATCACCCTCCTGTATTCTAACACCTGAACTTCGCAAAGCAATGGGTGCGGCAGCCGTGATGGTAGCCAGGTCCTGTAATTATACCAGCACGGGCACGGTTGAATTTTTAGTGGATGATAAACTCAATTTTTATTTTTTGGAAATGAATACCCGGCTTCAGGTAGAGCACCCCGTTACGGAGATGATAACCGGTAAAGACCTGGTGGAAGAACAAATAAAAATCGCAAGGGGCCTGCCGCTCAGTTTTACCCAGGATGATCTGCGTATTAACGGGCATTCACTTGAATTAAGGGTGTATGCGGAAGATCCGCTGAATAATTTTTTGCCCTCCATTGGCACGCTTACAACTTATATAAAACCAGGTGGCGAAGGCGTGCGGGTGGATGATGGTTATGAAGAAGGAATGACGGTCCCGATTTATTATGACCCGATGATCGCCAAACTAATTACGCATGGAAAAGACAGGACGGATGCGATACAAAAAATGAAAAATGCTATAGCGGATTACAAAATTGAAGGTTTTCAAACTACATTGCCATTTGGGAAATTTGTTTTTGAACATGAAGCTTTTCTTTCGGGTAAATTTGATACACATTTTGTACAGGATCATTACACCCCCGAAAAACTAAAAGAGAAACAAAGGAGCAATGCCGAACTGGCTTCCATCATTGCTTTAAAATATTGGCTGGCGGCGCAAAAGAAAACCATCGCTGTGGAGAGCGTAACATCCAACTGGAAAAAAAGACAGTCCTAAAAAACAGCACATGAAACCGAAAATCGAAATACTAAATCAAAAATTAGCGGAAGGAAAAGAAGGTGGTGGAAAAGAAAGGATTGATACGCAGCATAAGAAAGGAAAACTTACCGCCTGGGAGCGGATCAGCCTGCTTATGGACCCCGGTTCTTTTGAAGAAATTGGCGCATTGGTTATTCACCGCACCATTGATTTTGGAATGGGCGACCAGCAGTTTTATGGCGATGGAGTGGTTACAGGTTATGGCGCTATAAATAGCCGCCTGGTTTATGTATTCGCCCAGGATTTCACCGTGTTTGGCGGTTCGTTATCTGAAACACATGCGGAAAAAATCTGCAAGGTAATGGACCTCGCCATGAAAACAGGCGCTCCCATGATCGGGCTGAATGATTCCGGTGGCGCAAGAATTCAGGAAGGTGTACGATCGCTTGGCGGCTATGCGGATATATTTTACAGGAATGTTTTATCCTCGGGTGTGATACCGCAGATATCCGCCATCATGGGGCCCTGCGCAGGTGGCGCTGTTTATTCACCTGCCATCACAGATTTTACATTGATGGTGGAGAATACCAGTTACATGTTTGTTACCGGGCCCAATGTAGTAAAAACAGTTACCAATGAAGAAGTAACTGCAGAAGCGCTGGGAGGCGCCTCTGCGCATTCAACCAAATCGGGTGTTACGCATTTAACCGCTGCAAACGATATGGAATGTATAGCCCAGGTAAAACAATTATTAAGTTACCTGCCGCAAAACTGTGAAGACACCACGCCGAAATTCCCCTTTACCCCCGCAGAAGAAACAAGGGAAGTATTGGAAAACATTATCCCGGAAAATGCCAACCAACCTTATGATATGCGTGCCGTAATTACAGGCATTTGTGATGAAGCTACTTTCTTTGAAATTCATAAGGATTATGCGGAGAATATTGTAGTGGGCTTTGCACGGCTGGCTGGCAGAAGTATCGGGATCGTAGCCAATCAACCCGCCATCCTGGCGGGTGTACTGGATATTGAAAGTTCGAGGAAGGCTGCCAGGTTTACCCGTTTTTGTGATTGCTTTAATATTCCCTTGCTGGTGTTGGTGGACGTACCGGGATTTTTGCCGGGCACCGACCAGGAGTGGGGTGGCATTATTACCAATGGCGCCAAACTGTTGTACGCATTGAGTGAAGCCACCGTGCCCCGTATAACGGTGATTACAAGGAAAGCTTATGGTGGAGCTTATGATGTAATGAATTCAAAACATATTGGAGCAGACATGAACTTTGCCTGGCCCACTGCCGAGATCGCCGTAATGGGGGCCCGTGGCGCAAGTGAAATTATTTTTAAAAAAGAAATTTCAGAAGCAGCCGACCCGGCAAAAAAGGTGGCGGAAAAAGAAGCGGAATATGCGGAGAAATTCGCCACACCTTATTTAGCTGCGGAACGTGGGTTTATTGACGAAGTAATATTACCAAAGGATACCCGTAAAAAACTAATCAAAGCCTTTGCCATGCTGGAAAATAAAGTGGCGGCGCTGCCAAAGAAAAAGCATGGGAATATTCCGTTGTAGAAGATGCGGTCCACTGAGTAAAGACTACAGGTTATAAATCCTGGCCTATCTCAAACTGAAATACAGTTTTTTTAATTTTATTTACCCGGCTGAAGAATTTCAATCAGGCATCCTTGCGTCGCACTCTTGTACGTCATACCTATGGGGATCTTTAATTGTGTTATGTAAAAGCATTTGCGAACGCAAAACTTGCTTAATGTTTTCATCATACAACTAAAGAATGCGTTTAATTTAATAATGGGAATTATTATCGCAGGCTTCTGATTTGAGCCCAAAGTTTTGCCGGGTCTTCCTTTTGTGGAAATAACATTTTTACAAGTACCCTGTTACCCTCTATGCAATAAATAAAAGCATAAGGAAAACCTTCAATTACAATTCTCCGGTGCTTATTATCTTCAAGGTTAAAATAATATGCAGGGTTTTGTTCAAGGTTAACAAGTGCGTTTTCCATTTCCTTTTCAAACCTTAACCCAAGGTCAAATGATACTGATTCGTAATAAAGAATAGCTGTTTCAACTTCATCATCAACAATATCGTATTTGATTATATTAAAGGGCATCCCTGCGCTGCTTAAGGCGAAGTGAAAGATCTTCTCTTGTGGTCAACCGTATTTTGCCATCAGCATAATCTTTGTCACGCTTTGCCAGTTCTTCAAACAATACATTATTTGAAGCCATATATTCTTTTAATTCCTCGTCATTCATCAGCAGGTTGTACAACTCAGCCTTTTGTGGCACCGGCATATTTTTTATATCTTCCGCAAGTATTGGCATTGTTTTGTTTTAGATAAAATTACAAATAATTATACAAATAGAATGTAAAAGCAAACCCTGCTTTTAATCTTATCAAATTGAAAAACATCCATTCATGTATTCTTGATTTCAACTACTTCATTTTCAACTGTGCATAATTTGGATGTTCAGGGTTAACGATCAATTCCTGCCTTTGCAGATGTATCAGCGGATCTTTGCATTGGGGCCGGGCGTTCACAGCTCAATACTTTTTTTAGCATAGCTGAATATTATTTAGCCCAATGCTTTTCTTTTTATTGATTAATGAGTACATTAGTATCATCAGTTGATATCTCCCGCAATAAAGAAAAGTTCCAATAGCCATTCAATAACATGATGGTATAATTGTTTTCAATATTGTGATCTCACCACATCGCTATTAGTTGCATGTCGAAATATAGGGGACCGCTGATGTCATCCGGCCCCTTTTACTACAAACATCAATCAACTTTA
>JANOTW010000897.1:0-5334 GCA_031416575.1 Ferruginibacter sp. | reverse complement strand
AAATGCTGAAAGAAAACGCTGCCTATGTGAAATTGATCAGTAAACGGGTTTAAAAAAAAGGGAAACAGCCTGTATAATAATCTTATCCCATACAACCATATTTTTTTTTGTTGGTCCGGGCAGAAGGATTTCATGGCATTCCCGATAAAAATGCCGAAAGGTCGGCACAGGCCGGGATTTCGCAATACAGTTTTTTGTCCAAGCTATATTTCATTTCTCAACATCGTTGCATCGCCCTCTTGTACTTAATACCATTGGGCATCTTTAATTGCGTTATGCCGGGCGGTTCATCAGGCGTAGGTAAACTGGCAGAAGGCCTCCCCGCTAACCAGCGGGGCCGGGGGCCAAACAGGATTTTCAAATTATGCCTTTCTCCAGGA
This sequence comes from Ferruginibacter sp., assembly GCA_031416575.1. GTDB lineage: Bacteria > Bacteroidota > Bacteroidia > Chitinophagales > Chitinophagaceae > Ferruginibacter. Next base: position 4,954 of record JANOTW010000897.1, on the reverse strand, counting down.
TCGCTGTCTCCATCGGCCTGTAGCGAAATGAATTATCTTGCCATAAAAAAATGCAGGTAAATATTTTGCTTCCGTAAATTTTGGTGAAGTATTTTAATGTGGTTGGTATTGGTTTGCAAGGACACCGGCCACGGAGCAAATCAAATAAAATTAAATTTAAGATCATGAAATATATTGTAAGTTTATTAGTTATTGTTCTCTTTTTTCAAGGATTGAGCAAAAGAGAAATGCCCATGTACACTCTTAAAATATCTCCCCAACCACCTGCAACAACGTTAGATTCGTTACATGGAAATTGGGCCAGTGTGGATGATTCATTATGGCAAATGAATATCACATGCAGAACCATTTATGAATTGTATAAAGTTGTAGATTTAAAGCATGCAATTTATAGGATATACTTTTCAGATACGCTCGTAAAAGAAGATGATTTTGATAAAATAAGTATTGATACTACAAATCTTTCAGGTAAATATTTGATAACAAGAGAAATAAATGATAATACTGTTTGGTGTTATGAAATAAATGGATTTTATCAGGATGGTTTAGATTTTACATTATCATTGGCTTCAACGTGGGCGGGTAACAAAGTTCAGGTGTTCAAAAAAAATAAATTAAGTTTTGTGAACACCGACTGGAGCAGGAATGGAGGCATGGGCATTGCAGCAAAGCCTCCCGCAGACGCAGGGCTCAGCACTGTGTCTTCTTTTTTACTACTTCCGGAAGAATTGATCCTTGCGTGTTTGGCATCAAGCCAACTGCTTTAATAGTAGTCGTTGGAGTCTTTCTCCCATTGCTGCCATATAGGTGGAGCGACGATTATTAACAATGAGACACAGGGCTGGAGCCCTGCGCCTGTTGAAATGGACAACCAGGAAATACTGAAAAGAAATTTGTTATTTTTGAAACTATGAATTATGAAAAGTACGAAGATGTAGTTGTTTCTGATGATTTTTTGAGGTTTGAGTTTACAAGTGTAGGCGCTAAGGGAGAAATATTGAAAATGATTGCATTTACTCCAACAGGTATTCCCAATACCTACAACTTGGCTTTTGGTAATGTGTTGAAAGATGGTTCATTAGATGATATGGCTGTGGATGATAACAAAGACAGGAATAAAATATTAGCCACAGTTGTTTCAGCAGTATATTTATTTTCAGGAATTTATCCTAAAAGATGGATATTTTTTACAGGCAGTTCGCCACAAAGAACAAGGTTATACAGAATGGCTATTACCCTTAATGAAGAAGAATTATCCATTGATTTTGAGATTATTGGAATTATAAAGAAAGGAAATAGCTTTACTTATTCTACATTTCAAAAAGGGGTAAATTACTTGGGGTTTTTAATTAGAAGGAAAAATGCTTAATTTTACACCATGAAACAGCATCATAAAAAAGTTATTGAGGAAGCAAAGGCTTTAGGTATTAAGCTAAGGATTGATAAATCTTTGGATGAAAAATATAAAGGGAAAATATTATTCCCTGAAAAATTAGCAAAGGCAAATGAGATTTTATCCAGGTTAAAAAATCCTTTACCTGCCTAAACAGCAATTTCAACATTCTTGTTCTAATACAGCCACTTCTTTGTGGCTTTTTTATTATCAGTCAATCAGTTAATTTATTAGCAAATATTATGGCCAACAATTATTTTTCAACCCCACAGGCGCAGGGTTCCAGCCCTGTGTCTTCTTTTTTACTACTTCAGGTAAAATTGATTTTTACGTGTTTGGCATCAAGCCAACTGTTTCAATAGTAGTGGATAGAGTCTTTCTCCCATTGCCGGCATTTAAGTGGAGCTACGATTAGTAACAATGAGATACAGGGCTGAAGCCCTGCACCTGTTGGAAATCATAAAAAAGCGATGATTTTGATTTGAAGTCAGGTCAGGAGTCCTAATTTATGAATGGGTTAAAAAAACGCAATTAAAGTTCCCCAATGGTATGCGGTACAAGTCCCGATTCAAGTGTAACATCGGGATGCCGAAAGTCGGCAAGCGATGCAACAATGCCGCCCATTGCTTCACAGCCTGGACAAAAAAATTTATGCATATTGCCAGGTCCCGGTATTGATTGTTAATAACCCGCTTTGAGACCAAGGGGGCTGGGCTGCCTACCTGATTTCCTTCACCGCGTTATAAATCACTTTCGGTTTTCCCAATGTGTAATAATGCAATACCGGCACGCCAAAAGCTTTCAGTTCTTTCGATTGCTGTATCAGCCATTCGGTACCAATTTGCTCTACGTCAAGGTCTGTTTTGGCTTTGGTTACCGCATCCGATAAATGGGCAGGAATGTCCACATGGAATATTTTCGGCAAAATGGTCAGTTGCTTCTTATTGGTAATTGGTTTTAGGCCGGGAATGATGGGTACCTCAATACCGATGGCCCGGCACTCTTTAACGAATTGATAAAATTTATTGTTATCAAAAAACATTTGTGTCATGATGTAATCCGCACCGGCATCCACTTTGGCTTTCAGGTACAGCAGGTCGGTTTGTAAATTCGGGGCTTCAAAATGTTTTTCAGGATAACCCGCAGTGCCAATACAAAAATCCGGCTTGCCGCCATTTTTGATGTCTTCTTCCTGGTAAATACCGTTTTTCAGGTCAACCACCTGTTTTAAAAGATCAACGGCATACGCATTGCCGTCGGGCTCCGGTTCAAAATTGGCTTCATTTTTCGCGGCATCGCCCCTTAATACCAGCACATTGTCAATGCCCAGGAAGTTAAGGTCTATCAGGGCGTCTTCTGTAACACCTTTACTAAAACCGCCACAAATTAAATGCGGCACCGTATCAATATTATAATGATTTTTTATAGCGGCGCAAATAGCAACCGTACCAGGGCGTTTTCTTACTTCTACTTTTTCGAAAGTACCATCCGATTTTTTCTTAAACATCGTTTCGCTCCGGTGGTAGGTAACATTAATAAACGATGGTTTAAATTCCATCAAAGGATCTAAATGGTCATATATTGACTGAATGGTTTTACCCTTTAACGGGGGTAAAATTTCAAATGAAACCAGGGTACCTGTTGCCTGCGAAATGTGATCTGTAATTTTCATAATTATAAATGGGTGCAAAGATAAACCCTAAATGTAAAAACCCCGTGTTTGTATCACAAGGTTTTTTTTCTTAAAGATAGTTTGTCAATATTTGAGGCTGATCGTCTTAGTGTGAAAGCCTGTCCCCCTGGTTATCCAGACGGGCATTTGGTAAATGCCGGTATCATAGTGGTTGATCTATAAAAGATGGGATGCCCTTATGAAAACCAGGGTACTTAAAACGGGGCCGGCTTGTTAAAATAAGTATCAATCTAAAGCTTATTATCCCAGATCACTTATTTTTACAGTTCATGAGCTTAACTATACAAACCAAAGACCTGGTAAAAGTTTACGGCAGCCGGACCGTTGTTAATAAAGTTTCTTTTAATGTACAACAGGGTGAAATTGTTGGCCTGCTGGGACCCAACGGCGCTGGTAAAACCACTTCGTTTTACCAGGTAGTAGGATTGGTAAAGCCGGATGACGGAGAAGTGTTTTTAAATGATTTGAATATTACCAGGATGCCGATGTATAAGCGGGCGAAAATGGGTATTGGTTACCTGCCGCAGGAAGCCAGTGTTTTCAGAAAACTAAGTGTGGAAGATAATATTACAGCCGTATTGGAAATGACAAAGCTCAGCAAGCTGCAACAAAAAGAAAAGTTGGAGATATTGCTGGAAGAATTTCGTTTGGCACAAGTACGAAAAAATATGGGCGATACCCTGAGTGGGGGAGAAAGGAGGAGAACGGAAATAGCCAGGGCACTGGCGGTGGACCCCAAATTCATTTTGCTGGATGAACCCTTTGCCGGCGTAGATCCCATTGCGGTGGAAGACATCCAGGAAATTATAGCCAAACTAAAATATAAGAACATCGGCATCCTGATAACGGATCATAATGTAAACGAAACACTTTCCATTTGCGACAGGGCTTACCTGTTGATTGATGGTAAAATATTTAAACACGGCACGGCGGAAGAACTGGCTAAGGATGAGCAGGTGCGCCGGTTGTACCTGGGCCGCAATTTTGAATTGAAACGGAAAGACTATTTACTTAACAGGGAAGTAAAGGAAACAGCTAAGGATATTTCCATTTAACTGATAGTGAAATTCTTTCCCCGGTGTTTTCAACTAAACTGCTCAAGGGGTAAAAAGGGGCGGTATTTATTTTTTTATGAACGCAGGTGAAGTATCCCTAATTACCATCATCGTGCTATGTTAATCCCGGACCCCGGGGCACTTCCATACTACCATTTTTTTTTATTGTCCGGGCTGTGAAGCAATGGGCATTCCCGAAAAAAATCGGGATTTCGCAATACAATTTTTTGTCCAAACTATATTTCATTGCTCAACATCGTTGCGTCGCACTCGTGTACCGCATACCTTTGGGGATCTTTAATTACGTTTTATGAAACAATTCCCAAATTGCCGCTCCATTACTGAAGGGTTGCCAACCTTTGCAAAGGGCCTTTAAATAATTAGAGTGTATGGAAGGATTTTTTTCTGGCTACCGATATTATGTCCCTGCGGAACGAAGGAATTTGATGCTTCGAACATAAAACGCAATTAAAGATCCCCAATGGTATTTAGTACTCCCGATTCAAGTGTAACATCGGGATGCCGAAAGTCGGCAAGTACCCAAATAAGCCGGGGCCGATGTTTCGCTAATTACAACCTGAGTAAAAATTACAGGTCATTTATTTTCAAATGGCGAACTGTTTTTTGAAATGTGGCGTTATTTGAAGACCCTGTTTTGCCCCCGTCCCTCCCGATGAATCGGGACAGGCTTTCCCGAAAAATCGGGATGTTCCAAAAGGGGAGGTCTTCTACCAGTTCATAAAATGCGCCTAATGAATTGCTCAGTATAACGCAATTAAAGTTCCCCAATGGTATTCAGTACACGAGTGCGAC
>JANOTW010000896.1:0-1842 GCA_031416575.1 Ferruginibacter sp. | reverse complement strand
GCAAAATGAACACTACGATTATTTAATTTTTGGCCACCGGCATTTGCCCATTGATTGTACCATCAATGAAAAAAGCCATTATATCAACCTGGGCGAATGGATGAATTATAACAGCTATGCGGTATTTGACGGGGAAAAGGTGGAGCTGAAAAATTATACTGAGTAACAATCATAAGCTCTATACGATGGATAGTTGTAAGGGTATTGAAAAAATATTTAGGACCTTTTTTAGAAATTTGTAAAATAGTTGATGTGAAATGACAGAACAACAATTAAAATATAAACTGCAACAATTGCAACTGTTACCCGCAGAAAATGAAATTGTAGAATTTAAAGAAGCCAATAACACTTACGACCTAAATAAACTGGGCAAATATTTTTCGGCATTAAGTAACGAAGCCAATTTGCAAAAAAAAGATTGTGCATGGCTGGTGTTTGGCATTGAAAACAAGCAGCATAAAATAGTAGGTACAAAATTCAGGGAAAACAGGACCGATTTAGACAGCCTTAAAAAAGAAGTTGCCGATAAAACTTCTAACAGGATTACTTTTCAGGAAATTTATGAGCTTGATATGGCCGAAGGAAGGGTGATTTTATTTCAAATCCCTCCTGCGCCGAAAGGTTTACCAGTAAGCTTTGATGGGCATTTTTATGGCCGGGATGGCGAAAGTTTAGTACCGCTTAATTTAGAAGAATTAGAGAGGATCAGGTTTCAGAACAATAATTTTGACTGGACAGCCCAAATAATATCCGAAGCTGTTATTGATGATTTAGATGATGAAGCTATACAAAAAGCAAGGATAGAATTTAAAAAACGTAACCCAAAATACAAGGATGAAGTTGATGCCTGGAACAATATTAAATTTTTAGATAAAGCCAAGCTGTCAATTAAAGGTAAAATTACCCGTGCATCACTTATTTTATTAGGTAAAGAAGAAGCCGAACACTATTTGGGTTCTTTTGTAAAAATCCGGTGGAACCTGAAATCATTGGATAATCAGGATAAAGACTTTGAAATATTTTCCATACCATTGATACTTTCAGTTAATGAAGTGTATGCAAAAATAAGGAACCTTAAATATCGCTACCTCAGAGATGGAACTTTATTTCCCGATGAAGTGCTGCGATACGATCCATTTAATATTCGGGAACCGCTAAACAATGCCATTGCTCACCAGGATTACACTAAAGGGGCAAGAATTAATGTGGTGGAATTTGAAGACGACCACCTTGTTTTTTCTAACTATGGCTCTTTCCTGCCTAAATCTGTAGAAGATGTGGTATTAAAAGACACCCCGGAAGAAGTTTATCGTAACCCCTTTTTGGTAGAGGCTATGAAAAACCTTGATATGATAGAAACGCAGGGTGGTGGCATTAGAAAAATATTCAATTTTCAACGCCAGCGATTTTTTCCATTGCCGGATTATGACCTGGGTGATGGAAAGGTAAAAGTAACCATCACCGGAAAAATATTAGATGAAGATTTTGCAAGGATACTTGTTAAAAACCCTTCTCTCACATTGGAAGACATTATTCTTTTAGATAAAGTGCAGAAGAAGAAAACAATCAGCGATGAAGAATACCGCTATTTAAAAAAACTACGTTTTGTGGAAGGCAGAAAATCTAATTGCTATCTTTCTTTCAAAGTAATTGAGCCAACAAATGATGAAGGACTGAGAGCCCAGTATATTGCCAACAAAAGTTTTGATGATGCTCATTTCAAAGATATGATTTTAGAATACTTAAAAAAATTTGGGGAAACAAAACGGGGTGCAATTGAAAATTTAATTATCCCAAAACTTTCCACCGCATTAACCGATCTCCAAAAAAAGAAAAAAGTAG
>JANOTW010000895.1:0-1546 GCA_031416575.1 Ferruginibacter sp. | reverse complement strand
ATAATGACCCCAATGGTGAGGCAATAACTTCTTCTATAGTTATTACATCAGCAGATGGTACTGTGGTTTTGAATTCTAATGGTAACTTTAGCTTCACTCCTAATGCTGGCTTTACCGGCACTTCAACCACTTTTACTTATCAATTACTTGATAATGGATTTACTGCTGCTACGTCAAATGTTGCTACTGTAACATTAAATTTCTTTACTTCTATTTCATTACCCGTAAATCTTATCAGTTTTAATGCAAAATATAACAAGCCTGATGTAGGAATGAACTGGAGTACAGCGCAGGAAAAAAACTTTAGTCACTTTGTGATTGAGCAAAGTACTGATGGTATAAATTTTAATCAGCTTGCAGTTGTTTTTGGTGCAGGCGAATCGGATACTAAAAAAGATTACAGCTATACTGACAAAACTTTGGGTGGAAGAAAAGGCCTGGTGTACTATCGTTTGAAATCAGTTGATAATGATGGTAAATTTGAATATTCTTCTGTTAGGATTATTCGCCTGGGTGAAGAAATGAAAGGTATTGTTCTTTCTACTTATCCTAATCCTGCAGTAAATGAATTGAAAGTTACTATTCCAGCTGTATGGCAAAGTAAAGTTGCAACTTATGAAGTAGTGAATACCAACGGGCAGGTAGCAAGAAGAATGGTATCAGGTAACAGCAGCCAGACAGAAACAATTAATGTTAGCAGCCTTGCTCCGGGTTTCTATATCGTGAAAGTAACATGTGAAGGACAAACAGCTCTTCAAAAAATAATAAAACAATAAAACAATAAAAAAATATCATACAGGGGTTCCGGCCGTCTCACATCAGTGGGGCGGTTTTTTTTGGAGAAATAATTTGGTTTATATTATAAACTACTTTATGTTTGCTGTCCAAATGTTATTTTGCTATGCGATACATTAAAATGGGAGGATTGCTTTTGCTGGTTATCGGTTTGTTTCAAACGGTATCAGCGCAGGTAACTATCAAAGGAGTGATAAAAGATAATAAGTCGAAACCCGTTGGCGGAGTTAGTATTTCTATAAAAGACAGTTATGATGGCGGCACTTCTGATTCAACTGGCAAGTATTCTTTTAAAACGACAGAGAAAGGAGAACAATTGTTGATTATAAGTTCTATCGGCTATAAACCTGTTGAACAAAAAATAAAACTGGAAGGTGGCGTGGTAACGATTGATGCAATATTGAAAGAAGAAATAAGTGAACTGACTGCAGTAGTTCTATCTGCCGGTTCTTTTGAAGCCAGCGACAGGAAAAGAGCGGCGGCTGTTTTGGACCCGATTGATATTGTTACCACTGCCAGTGGCAATGGCGATATAACCGGGGCTTTAAAAACCTTACCCGGTGCCCAGCAGGTAGGAGAGAGTGAAGGTTTATTTGTGCGGGGCGGCACAGCGGCCGAAACAAAAACTTTTATTGACGGGACCTTAGTAAATAATTTCTTTTACAGCAGTGTTCCCAATATTGCACAGTTTGGTCGCTTCTCTCCATTTATATTCAAAGGAACCGTTTTTAGTACCGGAGGATATTCTGCC
>JANOTW010000894.1:0-2903 GCA_031416575.1 Ferruginibacter sp. | reverse complement strand
ATGGCACAACAGTAATTCATTTTTTCTGACTTCTGATTAGTCGCTTTTGATTTTTTTGTTGTTTCAGTTTGGGCGAAAACCGAAACAGTCAGGATGGTTAAAGCTGCCATCATCAGCATTTTTAATGATTTCATTTTTGTGAATTTTTATGTGAACAGAATAAATACATTGATAAGGCACACGGAAATGCCAAAAGCCTGACAAATAATTTGCCGGGTCTAAACAGGAGGATAAAATCTAAATAAGGAAAACGCAGTTACGTATGTAAACAGCAACGCTATTGCCCCGGGGAGGAGCATGGCCGATGTGATTTTCCGCTGGTATTGTAGGAATGTCAACAGCGGGGATTTCAAAAAATGAAACAGGTAGCGCAACACCCATCAACTGCATAAGTTGAAGCGAAGATTCAGGAGTTTTCTGATCCGTATCGTTTTTGAGAAATTTTTGCTCATCCTTGCAGCAGCCATTCTGTTTTTTCTCTGTTTCCTCCATGCCACACTTACCGCAAGTCCCGGATTTATTGTGGGTAAGCCCCCAATCAGCCAACTTGCCCATGCAATAATGCATTTGAACAGTAGCGCCAACAGAAGTGCTAATGTACAGGAGAGCGAATATGGCTACAAGGAGCTTTTTCATTTATGCAAAAGTATAAACTATTTTTTGTAAAGTGTTGTTATCTTCACTTTACGGTATCTATAATTATTTGTAAAGAAACAAAATACACACCGTGAAATGAATGATAAGCATCAGGCCCGGGTATGATTTATAAGCTTTTTAAGTGAATGAAGCCGCTACGGGCTGGTGAAACAATATACGGCGCCCACTCGCCAGCAATACCTCTATTACAGCTTCCAGTGGTGTAGCCTCGTGGGAATAAAGCTCAATAAAATCTTTTGCAGGTGGAACGGCGGGGACTTCGTTTTGGGTACAATAGCATTTGTACCAATAATAAAAAACATGCGGCACAATCTGATGTTGTTCACAAAAACGCCCGGTTTTTTTATGTGATCGAAGGTCTCCACTTTTGAATTTGTGCTTTATCAATCACACATATAATATTGGTAAGTAGTCAGTGGGGCCACTCATATAAAATGACTGTGTTTGTCAAATTCAGGCTCCTCCATTCAATCCATATTTTTCAATTGAGATAAAAATCTTAACTATTTCCATTTGGCAAAATATTCTGGTTTACCCTAAAGAAATTATTTGGATCGTATTTCTTTTTAATTTTTGTTAAACGATCGTAATTGTGTTTGTAACTTGCTTTTATACGATCCTGGCCTTCGTCCATTATAAAGTTTAAATAGGCGCCGCCTGATGAATAAGGATGTAATGCTTCCCAATAATCTTTGCACCATTTTGTAATTTTATTTGCATTTGCAGGATCCGGATCAACCCCAACAATTACTCCGGCATACCTGGCATCTCTATAAGCCCAGGGAGTTTCGTCTTTTGCCACTCTACCGGCAGCGCCACTAATTGGGTACATGTGCATTTGAGAAAGGGGTGTTGGTATCTTCGATCCAAATTCTAAATGTTTAGCGCTTACTTCCGGTCCTAATTCATTAAAAAAGTCGGCTCTCCAATACCATTGCAGGCCCGGAGGAAACAAACCATCAAACAATGTTTGTACCGATGGATAAGGCATAACACCAACGTGTTGAAACAAAGGGCCCATGGCAAGTATTGGCTTGAATACATCTTCTGCTTTATCTAAATCGCCAACATAACACCATACAATTCCACAAAATTGTTTGTTGTGAAGATGTTCAGGGAATGGTGGCCCGGGTATTATCATTGTAGCAATAAAGCCATTTAAATCGTCAGGGGCATTATGAATAAATTTGTGATACCATTCCATTATTTCTTTTGTTTTTTCAATTGGCCACAAAGTTGGGCCCCCAAAAACATTTTTGACAGGATGAGCCTGAAATTTAAATGAAGTGACTATCCCAAAGTTTCCGCCACCTCCCCGGATAGCCCAAAACAAATCAGCATTTTGATTGGCATTTACGGTTACAAATGTACCATCGGCCAAAACCATGTCCGCTTCTAATAAATTATCAATAGTAAGTCCGTATTTTCTTGATAAATGACCAACTCCTCCGCCAAGTGTCAAACCTCCTACGCCAGTCGTGGAGATTATTCCTGCCGGAACAGCAAGCCCGAAAGGATGGGTTGCATGGTCAACTTCTCCCCAAACATTTCCTCCTCCAACCCGAACTGTTTTTTCAGCAGTATCAACAAGCACAAATTTGATCCCGGACAAATCAATAACTAAACCGTCATCACATAAGCCCAAACCGCCACCATTATGCCCACCTCCCCTAACGGCAACTAATAAATTGTTTTCCCTGCCAAAATTTACGGCATGTATGACATCAGCGACATCCACGCATTTTACAATAATACCGGGATGCTTATTTATCATTGCATTATACACTTTACGTGTCTCATCATAATTGGAGTTCCCGGGAAGAATGATTTCTCCACTGATTTGAGAAGCAAATTCTTCAATAACAGAAGCATCTAAGCTTTGTGCAATAGTTGGCATAACAATGTTTTTAGAGTTTTATAATAATTATTTATTTGGAAATGATCATATCTTTTAATGACCAGAGAATGGCAAGCACATCTTTTTTAGTTTCATCATCTGCATTATGTTTATCCAACACCTTCAAAATGTCATCAACAACATGCATGTATTCAGTTGGGCTAATATTCATTCCTTTATGCGTGGTAGGCATGTCCCTGCCAGAGTAGGTTACAGGGCCACCACTTCCGGCGCTAAAAAAATCAATACTATGTTTTTTGATCACAGCTAACCTTTCCGGCTGCTCTTTGTATGGTAAAAACCTTGCACTGATTGCAGGATTGTTCATGTGTGCCTCAACAGCATCTTC
>JANOTW010000893.1:0-1987 GCA_031416575.1 Ferruginibacter sp. | reverse complement strand
CCTGATGCAAACTTTTTAAAGTAGGGACGAGGACTTGTGGGATTCTCCACAATAAATACATCGCCCCGCCGGGTGGTTACCGCCAGGCTGCCATTGGGCAGTGTACATAAACCACCTACTTCCAGAATAATTCCTTCAGGTGCCGATACTTTCATTATTTTAAAATAATCATCCTCCCTGGCAGGCTCTGCCTGGGCTGCTACAAATTGAACGCAGCCAATGGCGCATACCACAGCCATTAATAACTTAGCTGTTGTTGCAGTAAAAAAAATACTTCTTATCTGTTTCATAAAAAATAATCGGCGGTTTAAAAAAGAAGAGAATATTTGAGGGTGTTTTGAATAGGGATAATAAGTTCCTTGCCGTTATCTGCATCGCGAATAACAGGAGTGGCCCCATTGGCATTATCGAGGCGGATGTAATATGATTTATCGTTTATCAAATACATGCCTTCGGAAACCATTTCGATGGTACTGCCCGCAGCCAGCCTTAAATATAAATTTGCCGCAGGGTTTTGAATCGTTATCTCACGTTCCAAACCCTGGCTATTTTCCAAAACTCTGGTGGCATCCTGAATGGTGGCACCATATATTGTGTACTTGAAAATTGGCCTTTTTAATTCATCAAGAACATAGCCTTTTGGTTTGAAACCGGATGATGTGGTATCAACATGCCAGGCTTCTGCGGCTGAAGACAACTGTTCAATTTGTGGTCTTGGTTTTCCGAATTTAATAACAGTACCCACTGGCCTCGACGAACCATCGCCCCTCTCGTGCCACATGGGTGTGGCATCTAAAAAGTTACCCCGCCAAACCTGAACGATCGCACCATTATCCATGTCGTATGTATAATTAACTTTTAAGGGACTTCCCACATTTACGGCATGTACTACCCTGATCGTATCTACATCCATAAAGCTTCTTAAAACAGTATTTACAGGAGCGTTTACCAAAATAGGGTCTACAGGATCGACGTCGGGTACGTTATTATCGCTAATGATGTATTCGCGAATGCCCGGACCCGAAACTGAAAGCCCTAAGCCCGGTTTTGCCCAATCAAGTGTTTTGGAATACACCAGTGTAAACGGAAATGTTCCTGGTTGCAACTGCACTTTTCCTTTACCCCTAAAACCACCCTTTTCCAACAGGGTTTTATTGTCAATTTTTAAAAAACCTTTTCCACCCGGTGTCCTTAAATCAAATGTATACTCACCCGGCTCTTGTACTTCAAGCATGCCGGTGTAACGCAAAAGAAAATTATTATTTAGTTTGCTAACACCTGAACTTAAAACCACGGATGACCCCTTTGCTTCGACAGGTAATTTTGTATAATCAGGTTCTTGTTCGTAAGCACCTTTGTATACGGCATACGTTAAACCGGTAAGTTTAGGCCGGGGCTTATCGTATTGCCAAACAACAATATTCCTAAAAGCTACCGCCCCATGATCGCCCTGTATACGGAGGGCATCCTGAGCAACTTCAACATTGCTTACCGCCCCACGGGTTTCTGCAGATAGCTCCAAATTTTCGTGTACCACAACACCGTTTAATACAAGGGACAGGATTTTTGCATTTTCAATTTTTTTACCCAGTGCATCAAAACGGGGCGCCTGAAAAGATATTTTTAAATGTTGCCAAAGACCTGGAGCCCTGCTGGTATTTTGACGTGGCGGATGGCCATCGTAACCTTTTGCTCCTACGGGCCGGGCTTCGTCCCACCGCTCATAAATTGAGCCGTTATCCGATGATTTTGGGTTGACTACTCCCCAGCTATCCGACAACTGAATTTCGTACCGGCCCTGCAGGTAAATGCCGGAATTAGACCCCTTCGCCATCATATAATCCAATTCAAGGTCTGCATCGCCATGTTTAAAGTTGAAGAACAAATCTTTACCCGGCTGGCCGCCCTCGGGCTGGTTAACCAACACACCTGTACCGGTTGTGAGCACCAGTTTATTATTCTCTTTTAAATCAGCCTTAACATCGCC
>JANOTW010000892.1:0-2406 GCA_031416575.1 Ferruginibacter sp. | reverse complement strand
GAAAAAGAACTTGGTTGCAAAGTTGTACTTATGGGTTTTGGTTTAGATAGCGACAACCTGCACAGCCCCAACGAAAAATTCGACCTGGCTAATTTTTATAAAGGCATTGAAACGATACCTTATTTTCATAAGTATTTTACGGTGTAGTCCTGAGCGAAGTCGAAGGGGCTTTACGAAGTACTGAGCGAAGTCGAAGTACGAGTTAAAGTAGGCGAATGGTTTTTATAAAATTATTTACATCCCGGCAATTTAGTTGCCGGGATTTTTCTTGTCCTCCGAAGTTTCAACGAACGAGAATTTTGATACCAGCTTTAGTATTTCATAGCATTATCGTTGCGTCGCAATCCTTTCATCGGCATACCGTTGGGGAACTTTTATTAAAGCTGAGGCCACACATCTAAATCATGAAGAAACAACTAAGTAAATAATCGGCCTAAGGTTTCAGAAAGAGGAATGTTCAAGTCAATAAATTTGACTTGCAATGAATTTGAATTTGATAATGGGGTAATATATTTTTTTACACTATTTACATCTTTGGAAATGATACCTTCTATTTTTTTGTTTTGAATTTGTGCTAATATTTTTACATCATTCGCTATTATCCTTCTGTTATAGCCTTCAATATTTGCTTGGTTTCCCCGAATTTCTCTATGAAATGCTCCGGCAGTCTTGGCATCTATAAAATCAAAAGCTTCTATTTGCAGATTGTTCAATGGCAAATTAGTTGGATCATCAGCTACTGCATATTCTGCAACAACAATTGTAGAAATGTGCATTGTTATCTTTTCAGTTAAAAAGTATTTGTAATAATCCAATGCATTTGGGTGAAGTAAATCATTCTTATCCATCAGCCTTATACAGAAGGATGTGTCAAGCATAACACTATTTATACCTAATTTACTCATTCGTACCTCCTCTAATATCTGTTAACCATAAATCTTTGTTCTTAACTTTTTTCCAATTATCCGAAGCCTTATCAATTAGCTTATTTAGAGCTAATTCATCGTATTCTGTTTGATAGGTGAGGAATTCAATTAGTGTCAAATCTTTTAAGGTACCGGATTGCAAATTTTGCTTACCTTTTACCCAAAGCCCATATGTTTGAAAAAGTTTGTTGACACCAGAAGTTAGTTGTTCTTCTGTTGCATCAACAACTAACTTACCATATCTGTCAGTTAGTATGTGTAGATTAACCTTGTTTAAACCACCTTCTTCAAAAATTTTACCATACAAATAAAGATTTGTATTTACCCAATCAGTCTGAGGTGCAATAAATTGAGATTCTTTATTGATTTTTACAAATGCTTCATCAGGGGAAATAGAAGATGTTATCAAATATTCTCTTCCAGAAGTATATGATTTTCTTTGCCATTTATCAATAATTGCTGCAGCTCTTGGTTCTAATAAATCTATATTACCACGTTTTCCAACTTCAGACATTAATGCTGTGAACATAATTGCTTTCGCTGCAGGAATAAAAAATAAATTTTTTACTGACCCTTCTTGTACCTCGTAAGAAACTTTGGGGCGTTCATCTTTTTCTGCTTTAGATGGGAATAAAAGAATTTCTACATCAGAAAGAAGTTCTTTGGTTTCTATAATATCAATATCCTTAGGATTTAAGTTCCCTTCAGATGTTTTACCTACAATTGTAATTGAAATATGTCCTAGAGTATCCATTTTAAATAATATCAAATTTATGTTTTCTTTATTAATTATTTATAAAATCCTAGGTTGACCTACTTTATCAAAGCATTCCCTTCCATTTAGCAGCAAAAATACCCACCCCGATTGTCTTCATTCAATTTTACCAACCCCAACCTGCTTCAACAAAAAAAGGCCCGCTTTACGCAGGCCTTACTTATAATCATAGGTTCATTAATTTTTTACCAACTTTAGCGTTCGCACATCACCCTTTGAGTCATCAAACTTTAAAATGTAAATGCCTTTGGTCAGCAGCCCAACATGTAACTGTGTTTGCAGGGTATTGGGCACAACTGTTTGTTGCTGTAAAACTCTACCATCGGTACTCACTACAAATATCACGGCTTTTTGAGGCGAAGAAACATGCTGTATAATAACCTGGTCGGTAGCAGG
Source organism: Ferruginibacter sp. (assembly GCA_031416575.1). Classification (GTDB taxonomy): domain Bacteria; phylum Bacteroidota; class Bacteroidia; order Chitinophagales; family Chitinophagaceae; genus Ferruginibacter. The sequence goes on along the minus strand of JANOTW010000892.1, from coordinate 309 downwards.
ATTAGGATAAGCCTGCATCACTTTGCCGGTTGCATTTGTCAGGTAACCTGTTTTAGCTATGTTAGGTGATGTTTGCGCAAGGGCTGCAAGGCCGCAAAAAATAAACGATGTAAAAAGTAGAAGATGTTTCATAGTTTTAGATTTTTAAAATGCTTACTCCACTGTTTATAACAATTCAATAATGATGCCACGTTAGGATTATAACCTTTTTCACGCCCGGCCGGCAAAACTTAAGTGTTTAAGTTGCAGATTCTTATCTTTGAATATGCCCCCCGAAAAAATAAAAACCCGTATTTGTATTGTTGGTGC
>JANOTW010000891.1:0-1574 GCA_031416575.1 Ferruginibacter sp. | reverse complement strand
CCCCCATCCCTCCCGATGAACCGGGACAGGCTTTCCCGAAAAATCGGGATGTTCCAAAAGGGGGTAAAAATTGTTAATTTAAAACGCAATTAAAGATCCCCAATGGTATTAAGTACAAGAGGGCGTCCCGATACGCATTCGCTATCGGGATTATCAATGCAACGATGATGACCATTGCTTCACTGCCTGGACAAAAAATCTTGTTCACGTTTTTATCCGTTGTGCAGTATAGCTCCTCCTGCTTTTGCTTCAGTACCTTTCTTCTATCATCATTTTTACAACCTTACCCTTATCTTTTGTTCTGATAAATACCGTTTTAAGGCTGGTATTTCAATTTCCTTATAATGAAAAATACTGGCCGCTAAAGCCGCATCCGCGTTTCCTGCTTCAAACACTTCTTTAAAGTGTTGCATATTTCCCGCCCCACCGGATGCTATCACGGGAACTGGTAATGCAAGGGAGAGGGTTGCGGTAATATCCAAAGCAAAACCATTTTTGGTTCCATCGTTGTTCATTGATGTTAGTAAAATTTCCCCTGCACCTAACGCTACTGCCTGGCTTGCCCATTCGGTTGTTTTCATTTCGGTTTTTGTTCTACCTCCATTGAGGTAAACATACCATTCCCCATCGGCTTCCTTTTTTGTATCAATGGCCAATACCACACATTGGCTGCCGAATTCATTACTCAATTGCTTTATTAAGGCCGGATTTTTAAAAGCAGCGGTATTTACAGAAACCTTATCAGCGCCGTTTTGCAGCAACACCGCCACATCATCCACCGAACTAATTCCGCCACCCACGGTAAACGGTATATTGATATTGGCGGCGATACGTTTTACCAATTCAACCAGCGTTTTTCTTTTTTCAATAGTGGCGGTGATGTCTAAAAAAACCAATTCATCCGCCCCTTTTTTTGAATACAATATCGCCAGCTCAACCGGGTCGCCGGCATCCCGGATATCTTCAAAATTGATACCTTTAACGGTTCTGCCATCTTTAATATCCAGGCAGGGAATAATTCTTTTTGTAAGGCCACGGCCCCCAACACCCCCATCCCCTAAAGGGGGGTAAGGCAGCAGTTCACTATTCGTAGAGTTATTATTCATTATAAACTTTAGTTATTGCCGCATTTAAAATGAGCTAAAATATTTATACTCTTCCGATGGCCCCTTCAGGGGATTTAGGGGAACTTTACCTTCATAGACCGCTTTTCCTATGATCGCTCCTTTACATCCTATCTCCTGCAATAATATTACATCATTGATATTGCTTACACCACCGCTCGCAATCAAATTTACCTCGGGATGTTCCTCCATTATTTTTTTATACAGGTCAGCGGAAGGGCCTTCCATTACGCCGTCTTTTGAAATGTCGGTACAGAAAATATTGGTAACACCCAGACTAAGCATCTTTCCGATAAAATCAAAAATATCGATGCCCCCGTCTTCCAACCAGCCACTGATTTTTATTTTGCCATCCAAAACATCCGCACCGATCAAAAACTTAGCCGTTCCGAATTCCATCAGCCATTCTTCCAGTATTTCAGGATGCTTTACAGCCAGGCTGCCAATGGT
>JANOTW010000890.1:0-6514 GCA_031416575.1 Ferruginibacter sp. | reverse complement strand
AAAAAGATTAAGAATTAACAAGGCTACGGATGCAAAGGTGAGTTTACACTTGCGGGTAAAATTAGTTTTGTTTAAACATAACTCACTGTAATTATGATTATTATGAATAAAATTAAAAGCTTTTTTTAAGAGTTCCGGTGTGGAACTCTCGGGAGGTGCTAATCTTCATGCTCATATTTGGTTGTTTTATTTTACAAATTATTTATACCCCAAATATACAACTTAATAAATTGATTATCAAATATTTATGTTCTTATTTTAATAGCATTGGTGGGGACACCAGCCAGGGCAAACCGCCGTGGCCGGTGCCCTCACCGGCCACTGTTACGAAAGAGAAGCTACAATTTGGGATACACCCGTTTTTGAGGGTGCATTCTAAATTTTCGCTCAGGGTTGCCAACCTTTAGCAGGCCTGCTAATTGATTATAGTGCCCTTTCCAAAGTTGGCAACAGCTTTAAGAGCTGTTGTTCCCCTTTTGAACCATCCCGGTTTTTCCTTTACAGGGCCTGCCCCGCAACAGCGCATATCCCCAGGGATAGCAAGGCAGTACGCAACAGCGGGGGTTAAGTGTAAACTATTCAACAGCATAAGAGGAGGGTTCATCAATTTAATGTACGTTTGTTACCTAAAAAAAGCGCTATGAAAAAAATTTTTGTGTCGGTTGTATTAACAATCTCGTTATTGAAAGCCAGTGCCGATGAAGGTATGTGGCTCCCCATGTTACTGGGCGAACAGGTATATGCGGATATGGTAAAAAAGGGTTTAAAATTAACCAAAGAACAACTGTATTCCATTAATAAATCCTCTTTAAAGGATGCCATCCTGATTTTTGGTGGTGGATGTACCGGTGAAATTGTAAGCGGCCAGGGTTTAATATTTACCAATCACCATTGTGGCTATGGCGCCATCGCAGGTGCAAGCACGGTTGAAAACAACTATTTGCAAAATGGTTTTTATGCCTACAATAAAGGCCAGGAAATAAAGAGCGCACTGACGGTTCAGTTTTTAGACAGGATTGTGGATGTAACAAAAGAAGTAGAAGAAGCGCTTAAAGGACTGGAATGGGCGGATAGGGTGAAAAAAACCCAGGAAGCATACAAAGCAATTACCGATAAAGTAGCCGATAAAGAAAACGGATTGGCCGGAAGAATTTACAGCATGTTTAAAGGCAATCAATACATCATGTATGTGTATAAAACATACAGGGATATACGCCTGGTAGGAGCGCCCCCGGAAAGCGTAGGGAAATTTGGAGGCGATACAGACAATTGGGAGTGGCCAAGGCATACAGGGGATTTTTCAATATTCAGGGTGTATGCCGCTAAAGATGGTAAACCGGCTGAGTATAGCGCTGACAACATTCCCCTGAAGCCAAAGCATTTTTTACCCGTTAGCATTAAAGGGCTTAAGAATGGAGACTACGCCATGATATATGGTTATCCCGGCAGTACCAACCGTTATGAAACCAGCCATGGTGTAAAGTTGAAAATTGATATTGAGAACCCTTCATTGGTTGAATTACGGGGTGCACGCCTAAAGTTCATGTATGAGCAAATGATTAAGGACCCTGCGGTTAAATTAAAATTAGCCAGCAGTTATGCGGGCATCGCCAATTACTGGAAATTTTTTGATGGCGAAACAAAGCAGTTAAAAAAGTTTGGTACCTACCAGCAAAAGCAAAATTACGAAGCCAACTTTTTAAAATGGGCGAAGGGCAAACCGGCGTATGAAAATATCATGGCTGACTATGTTAAAAACTATGAAACCTGGACACCCTATAGTAAGCAACGTACTTATTTGATCGAAGGTACATTAGGTTCACCGCTGGCAGCATTCGCTTCTTCGCTGGTGACAGTGGAAGCCAATATGGTAAAGGCAGGTGTTTCATCAGCCGAAATTAAAATATCGGCAGATGCTGCCAATGCGGCGAGAAAATCATTTTTAAAAGAAGAAGACCAGGCAGGCGATGAAAAAATATTATCAGTTACTGCCATGAAGTTTTACAATGATGTAAATAAAAATCAGCACCCGATTGGTTTTTATGAGGGTTTAAAAGCTGGCTATGGCGATTTAAAGGAAGAGGCGACGTATAAGAAATGGGCTAAAGATGTATTTGCCCGAACAATGATTTTGGATGATGCAAAGTGGGCGGCATTCATTGCCAACCCCGATGCGAATGTTTTACAGGCCGATCCTGCATTTGCCTATGCGGCTGCATTTGTAAAAAATTACAATACCAAATACGCCCCTTTATTCACGGTGTTTACCAATAAGAATGCGGAACTGGGCAGAAGTTACCTGAAGGGTATTATGGAAATGAATCCTGCGGCGGCAAAAAAAATGTACCCCGATGCTAATTTTAGCATGAGGGTAAGTTATGGTAATGTAAAAAGCTATAGCCCCCGCGATGCGGTACAATACGAGTATGTAACCACAGGAAAAGGTATTCTTGAAAAATACGTGGCCGGCGATTACGAATTTGATTTGCCTGCCAAGCAAATTGAATTGATGAAGAAAAAAGATTATGGCCAGTATATTGATAAAGGAAAAAATGACCTGGTGGTAAATTTCATTACCTCCAACGATATTACCGGGGGCAATAGCGGAAGCCCGGTCATAGATGCCAATGGCAATTTGATAGGGCTTGCATTTGATGGTAATTATGATGCCCTGAGCCATAAGATCGCATTCGACAAAGACCTCAACAGGACTATCTGCGTGGATGTGCGCTACGTATTGTGGTGTATTGATAAATTGGGCGGCGCCACAAACATCATTAATGAATTGAAGCTGGTGAAAAATTAATTCAATTTGATGATGTGCTGGTTTATTATATGCTGATTTAGGTGAAGTGCTGATAGCTAACGAATAGGGGGAATAGTTTAATTAACCGAATCTGAAGCGCTTTTTTTATTTTTTTGTACCCGGCTAACAAGCCCTGAATAAACATCGTTGCATCGCACTCGTGTACCGCATACCATTGGGGAACATTAATTACGTTTTGTTTAGAGAAAAATCAGCTTCGTTACACGCTTGTATTGTAGTGCATAATGCGGTGCTTTCATTATGTATTTTTGGTTTCTAACCGGGCAATCAGGTTGCTGCCTGATTTGAAAGATGTTTGTTCCTGTAAAGTTAGAGCGGCCCGCTGTTCCCCGGGGCGAAACTTGGGTTGTTATTGTATTTGATATTTCTTTATTCTTGCATGGTGTTGTAAACTGCCGCCAAATATTTCAATAAAAATACTTCTAAATTTTTTCAGGTTGTTCGATGAACCCCCCGCTGGGCAGCGGGGCCGGGGGTATTGATTTTTTTATATCTTTAGCTCATGGCAATATTAAATATCGAATTTAAGGCGGCTACGAATAAACTTGCGGAATTGGAAGTTATTTTACAACAATACAATCCATTATTTATTGGCGAAGACCATCAGGTTGATACCTATTTTAATGTAGCTTCAGGAAGGTTGAAACTGAGAGAAGGTAATATTGAAAATGCATTGATACAATACGAAAGGGTAAACACAGCCGGCAGTAGATCTTCGCACGTGTTATTGTACCAGCACCAGCCAGGCAGTCCCTTAAAAGAAATGCTGGTAAATTCATTGGGAATAAAAGCGGTGATAAACAAAACAAGACGGATTTATTTTATTGATAATGTAAAATTTCACTTTGATAAGGTAAAAGATTTAGGGACATTTGTAGAAGTAGAAGCAATAGACAAAGAAAAAACCATTGGAAAAAAAGTGCTACAGGAGCAATGCAATCATTACGCCGCATTGTTTAATATTACCGAGCAGGATTTTGTAGCAGTGTCATATAGTGATTTGATTATGGGGCGATCAATGATGTAGCAAAGAAATTACAAGGCATCCAAACAAAACTGGTACCTATCATGTTTTAATCATAAAACATTAAAAAAATAAAACAATGAAAAATTATTTCAAATCAGTAATAACACTTTTATTTATGGCTTCCATATTAACTGTTGATGCGCAACCTGCACCCTCCTCCATTAAAGGAGAAGAAGTAACCTACACGGATGGTGGTGTTACCTTAAAAGGATACGTAGCTTACAATGAAAAACAGCAGGGCAAACGTCCTGCTATTATCGTGGTGCCTGAGTGGTGGGGAAACAATGACTACAGCCGTATGAGGGCCCGGATGCTGGCGGAATCAGGATATATAGCTATAGCGGCAGACATGTATGGTGATGGAAAAATAGCCGCTAATCCTACCGATGCATTAGCCTACGCCACTTCGTTTTATAAAGACCCGCAACTGGGGAAATCCAGAATTGAAGCGGCGGTAAAAAAGATAACAGCTTATCCCCAGGCGAATGCGGATAAAATAGCTGCTATCGGTTATTGTTTTGGAGGATCAATGGTATTGAACGCCGCTAAATTGGGTTTGGACCTTAAAGGCGTGGTAAGTTTCCATGGTGGCCTGGCAACAGTTCCACCTACCCAGGGAACCACCATAGCAAACATATTGGTATGCCATGGCGGGGCTGACAAATTTATTAGCGCCGAAGAAATAAAGAGTTTTAAAGATAACCTGGATGCGTTAAAAGTACCCTATACCTTTAAAGAGTATGCAGGCGCCACCCATGCTTTTTCCAATCCCGCTGCTACGGCTACGGGAAAGAAATTCAACATGCCCATCGAATACAATGAAGCCGCCGATAAGCAATCCTGGAATGATATGAAGGACTTTTTCAAAAAGATTTTTTAATCTGCTTGCACGAATTTTATTCACGGATTTTTCTCACGGATTACACGAATTAAAATTGCCAACCCTTAAACGTATTTATTTTGTAGCATGGCCGAAGACTTAACAATTATACAGGGCGATAAAGTTGAAATATACCAATCGCTTATACCGCAAATTAAAGCATTAATTGAAGGGGAACCAGACCTGGTTGCCAACCTGGCCAATATTGCCGCCGCATTAAAAGAACAGTTTGGCTGGCTATGGGTTGGTTTTTACCTGGTAAAAAATGACGAATTGGTGCTGGCCCCATTCCAGGGGCCGGTAGCCTGTACCCGTATCCGCAAAGGAAGAGGTGTTTGTGGGGCATCCTGGTTACAGGCACAAACTTTAATTGTTCCCGATGTAGAAAAATTTTCCGGCCATATTGCCTGCAGCAGTTTATCCAGGTCAGAAATCGTAGTTCCCATCATACGCAATAATGAAGTAATGGGTGTATTGGATGCAGACAGTGAATTGTTAGGCCTGTTTGATGAAACAGATAAAAAATACCTGGAAGAAATCGTGAGTCTCTTAAAGTTTACACTTTTTTAAAAAGTTATAAGCTTTAGGTTATTTAATTGCAGGAATATTATCTTTCCAGCCCCATAAATATCTGCAGGCGTATGTTCGGTATGGCTTCCATTTTTCCGATAGCTGTAACATTTTCGCTTTCAATGCTTTCTTATCCAGGTGTTCCAGTTTATATAATTTTTGAATGCTTTGTTGAATACCAAGATCATCCAAAGCAAAAACATCTTCCCTGCCAAGCGTAAACATCAGGATCATTTCCACCGTCCACTGCCCTACCCCTTTTATTTGTGATAAATATTTTATCAGTTCTTCATTATTTAATTTATGCAATTTGGCATCGGTGATCTTTTCTTCCATAAAAAAACGGCAAACGTTCTGTACATAATTTGCCTTGGCATAACTTAGCCCGATGCTACGTAAGGTTTCGATGGAGGTATCAACAATTTGCTGCGGGGCAGGCATCTTGTTTTTATACAAATTTAAGAAGCGTGCAAAAATACGGCGGCTACTTTTGTATTTAATTGCTGGCTCATGATGGAGCCGCACAAATGGAGGTAAACATCGTTCCTTTTCTGCAATGTATAAGGTTGCTGCAGGTCAATTACTTTTTTAAGTTTTTTATCTTTTGCCAGGTGAATGAGGTGTTGCATACTATACGAATATCTAAAAATTATTTGAAAATGACGGGGTTGATTTCAGGGTTGATAAAACTTGCCAGGTGGGTAGAAGCTATTTAAAATAATTGCCCTATTTTTTATTACTCAATCAACCACCGTCCGGGTTGTGGTTCTCAATTTACTGGCGATGTAAAGGCTGTAATACAACCCCGTCAGCGGTTGAAAACCCTGACGGCGGTTGAATGAACAAGGCCTTTTTTGAAGGCTAAAAAGCTAAGTTATGTACCAAAGTACAAGAGTGTACAAATAAGCCGGGGCTGATGTTTCGCTCATTACAACGTAATGAAAGATCCCCAATGGTATGCGGTACAAGAGAGTGACACAACGATGATGCCATGAAAAACAAATGTCCGGACAGCAATGAAAAGTAGTTGTAATAAATTGCGTTGTAAATAAAACTGAGTTGTAACCCTTCAGTTTAGCCTATAAAAAATCCCCCGTTAAAAACGGGGGATCCTATAATTATTACATTCATTATTTTACGCTTCCTGCCCCATTGATTTGGAAACTCTCTTGCGCTCATCTTCATTTAAAATAACATTGCGCATGCGGAT
>JANOTW010000889.1:0-6318 GCA_031416575.1 Ferruginibacter sp. | reverse complement strand
GCTGAATTTGCCGCCGCCGCCGCATTTTTAGTAAGTGGCCGGGCCAGTTATATTACAGGCCAGTCATTGGCAGTTGATGGCGGTTGGATCAAAGGGCATTAAATCCCGGGTTGTGTTGCAAGGCCGGCTTCGTAAAATAATTAGGTGTTCCATCAGGGTTTTCGCACAACAGGCCTTTCATATAAAAAGGGCGGTTGCGAAATCCCGATGCATATACTCCACAATAGATAAAAACGTTAATAAACTTTTTTTGTCCAGGCAGGGGAGCAATGTGGATTCCCGAAAAATGCCGAAAGGTCGGCACAGGTCGGGATTTTGCAATTCAGTTTTTGTCCAGGCTAAGTACACTGCTCAACATCGTTGCATTGATAATCCCGATAGCGTATGCGTATCGGGACAGTCTATCCCGATAGAGAAGCGTATCGGGACCCTTCTTAACAACCGTTCTTTTTGTCCGGGCTAAGAAGCTATGTTGATCATCGTTGCATCGCCCTCTTGTACCGCATACCATTGGGGAACTTTAATTGCGTTATGCACGTGCGGCAGCAGTAGTTAAAATTACCCTGGCAACTTTTATAAGAAAAACTACGCATGCCTGAATTTAATTATTAGCCGGGTGGATGCTGCCGGCATTTCGGGTCCTCATAAAATAGTAAAAAAAATTGTCCTGAAATAGCCGCAACCGAATATTTAAAAAATGTCTGCAATTGACTGATTTTCAATAACAGAAAATTTTGAGGTTGCAGATATTAGCGTATATTTACGAGTTGTGTGCAATTCTATCGGACGACTTGTATTTGTCAAAAACTCACAGCAAAAAAATTTAGATATTATTTTACAAACAAGAAGATTAATCATAATTGACCGTCATGATAAAATCAACTTTTTTCTTAATTAGTTGCTTTGTTTATTTAGCTTGTCAATGTAACGGACAAGTAAACAAAACAAGGACTGTTGGGGCTGATAAAGCAATCAAAACTCCCATACTTTGGACAGTTGATTGGAGTTCCAACGCTAAATTATATGCAATCGGTGGAGATGATAAGTTGTTGCGAATATATAATGCAAAAGATTTCAAATTATCTAAAACCTATGACTTAGGTTCTGCAATACAATGCTTAGACTGGAATGAAACTGGGAATATTTTAGCCATTGCATTAGACGATAATCACGTTCAATTATTAAATATCGAAACAGGAAAGTTTCTTAAACTAAAAGAAACAACTGGTTCAAGAGCACTTGCTTGGAATCATACTGGCGAGTTACTTGCAGTGGGTGACTATAATGGTACGCTTCAAATTTATAGCAAACAAGGGAAGCTACTCAAATCCATTAAAAAAGACAATAGTAAAACTTATTTAAGTGTTGACTGGCATCCCAAAAAGAACATCCTCCTTACTGGTGGTGACAAAATAAGAATCTTTGATACATCTGGCACTCTGTTGCAGAGTATTAAACACAGAACCGAGGAGACAATCATACTCACAGTAAAATGGCATCCAAGCGGAACTTATTTTGTAACGGGGGACTATGGACACAAAGAAGAAGGAATAGAATCTTTATTGCAATTTTGGAAAGCTGACGGTAAAATTATTAAATCACTAAGCGGAAGTAAGGCAGAATATAGAAATATTCGGTGGAACAAGGACGGTACATTATTAGCCACTGCAAGTGATGCAATGCGACTTTGGACAAATGATGGACAATTACTTTATAGTGGACAATCTGAAAATTTACTTTGGGGTATTGATTGGGATAGTCAGAGTAAAAACATCATTACTACCAGTGAAAAAGGCAATATTAATTTATGGTCTGACAAAGCGGAGTTATTAAAGAAAATTCCATAGTTAATCATATTGGTTACAAAAATAATCAGTAGGAGAGAAAAAGAACTGCACAACAGCGAGGTTTTGCGTCAGCGGGGGGCGACGAACATATGCTCATCTTAGTGCTACTATCGGCTACATATCCGGCTGACCGAACACGGATGAGCTAAAGAATATGTTTTCAACTTTTGTATCTTTAATCGGCTTCAGTTCCGGCTGAACGTTTTCCAAATGCCCCGCCGAACGCAAAGCCCTAACGTTGGCTGCAAGCTTGGTGCAACGTTCACTAAGTGACAGTTGTCATCTTTTAAAATTGCCTTTATGAAAAAATATATTGTTGCTGCATTTATTATTTTAGCATCTTGCAAAAAGGACGCTGTCGTTGACCTGACACCAATTGACGCTAAAGGTGAAATTCTTTTTATATCAAGGAGAATTTCAAATAGCGCCGATTGGCAAATGTTTTTAATGCATGCAGACGGAACTAATCAAAGAATTGTTTCAAATAGCTTGGTACGTTGCTCTCCTCCAATACTCTCAAATAGCGGGACAAAAGTTGCATTTACTACGTTCGACAACAACTACTATTATAATTTATACATAATTGACAAAGATGGGCAAAACCAAAAGTTGTTATCTAAAGGGAAACAGTTTTGTGGCAGTCCTGTTTGGTCACCTGATGACAGCAGAATTGCTTTTGTAAAAAATGACAATAATGTTGGTGGTACTTATGATATCTACTCAATTAAAGTAGATGGTAGCAATGAAATAAAGTTGACAAATCAAAATGATAATTTCTCGCCACAATATTTTTCTGACAACAATTCTATAATTTTCTCTTCTTCAAATAATAATTGGACAGGTATTTATAAAATGAATATTGACGGTAGTAACAAGCAACTATTAACTCCTCAAAATAAATCCTTTGGTGACCCTAAAATTTCACCAAATGGAAAAATGATTTCAATTACTTCAGGTGATTGGAACGGCTCACAGATTTTTGTGATGAATTCAGAGGGCAGTAACCTGAAACAAATAACTTTTACTGTATCTCCAAAATCTTACCCTGGTTGGGCGAAAGATGGAAATTGCAATCCTGTTTGGTCGCCAAACAGTTCTAAATTAGCTTATGTTTCTTACGAAAATGGAAGCCCCGATATTTTCATAATTAATTCAAACGGTGCAGGAAATAAAAGATTAACAGACACGCCACTAAGAGATGAAAACCCTTGCTGGACAAAAGATGGTAATTATATTCTTTTCTCATCAAATAGAAACATGAATGTATCGTCTGAAATATATATTATGAGAACCGAGGGACAATTACAAACTCCTTTGACAAATTATATTGCTGATGATATTTATCCAACTTTCATTGACAAATAAAGCCTGCAGCCAACATTAAGAACAATAGCCGAAAGCCCCCACCAAAAGCCCCCCATTAAAAAACTGTTAATGGGGGGCTTTTGGTTATTGTTTGTTGACCGACGCCTTGCAGGGTGCCACTGCTCCTTTGTGGCCTGTGCAAAACTCCACCAACAGAACTATAGAAAACCCTTACTTTAGTTTTATACTATATAGCAGCCGGTGATAAATTAATATTATTTATTTTGGACAATAAACAAATAAAATACGCCCAGCAATTAATTTATAACGCAATTAAAGTTCCCCAATGGTATGCGGTACAAGAGGGCGATGCAACGATGATGACACATAGCTTCACCGCATGGACAAAAAAAATTTCTTGTGTTTTTTGAAGTAAGCAGAATATATGCAGCCGGTATTAACAGCGTACCCACAGTATTTCACCGTTACTATTTTTAAATGAATGATAAACTCTATATTGCTGTTTCTAAAGAAATGCATGCCAAAATATTTTCCTTTTTTGTATCGCATGAAAAAAATAACCAATGAAAAAAACAATTGCCTTACTTGCTTTTTTATTTATTTTTTCTATTACTGTTGTTGTTGCACAGCAAAAAGAAAAACCCAATATACTCTTCATTGCCATAGATGATTTAAAGCCAATATTGGGATGTTACGGCAATGTGATGATTAAAACACCGAATATTGACCGGTTGGCAAAAATGGGTACTGTGTTCATGAATAATTATTGCCAGCAAGCGGTATGCGGCCCTACCCGTGCCAGCCTTATGACAGGTATGCGGCCGGATTATACAAAAGTATGGGACCTGAAAACCAGGATGAGGGATATTAATCCGGATATTTTGAGTTTACCGCAATACTTAATTTCACAAGGGTATTCTACACAAGGCATTGGTAAAGTGTATGACCCACGCTGTGTTGATAAGGATTTGGACAAACCATCCTGGAGTGTGCCTTATTATAAAACCGCAGATAAATATTATGCAACCGGATATGGTAAACCTGTTTTAGACCGTTATCAATCACCAGAAACAAGATTGTTGGTTGAGAAGTTTACGAAAGAAGCCGCAGGGAAAGGATTGAAGGGGCCGGAAGCGAATGATTATGTATTGGCAAAAGTGAGGCCAACTACAGAAGAAATTGATGTGCCGGATAATGCTTATAATGATGGCGCCAATACTTTACAGGCACAAGATATTTTAGCGCAATTAAGTAAAACCAAAGGGCCTTTCTTTTTGGCTGTAGGCCTTGCAAAACCACATTTACCATTTGTAGCGCCAAAACAATATTGGGATTTATACAAAAGGGAAAATATGCCGGTGGCGAAATTCCAGGAAAAATCAAAAAATGGTGTTGATATTGCTTACCACAATGCCGGAGAAATAAGGGCCTATTCAGATATACCTTCTTTACTGGAGTTTACTGACCAGAAAGATTACGGCTTAACGCTGCCTTTAGAAAAACAAAAAGAATTAATACATGGTTACTATGCTTCGGTTTCTTATACCGATGCCAATGTGGGAAAACTGTTAAACACTTTAGATTCATTGGGGTTAACAAAAAACACCATCATCGTTCTTTGGGGCGACCATGGATGGCATTTGGGAGACCATAATTTATGGTGCAAGCATACCAATTTTGAGCAAGCTGCAAAAGCGCCATTAATTTTTGCTGCGCCTGGTATTGCTCCTTCCAAAACAAAATCACAATCAGAGTTTGTAGATATTTTTCCAACTCTGTGTGAACTGGCCGGGTTAAAGATCCCTGCTCATTTAGATGGTAAAAGCCTGCTGCCGGTAATGAAAAACCCCGTTGCTTCAGTAAAAGATTATTCTGTTAGCCAATACCCAGGAAGCGCCGCTACATCTGAAAATGAGCGATTGGGATATGGCCGCACAAATGTAATGGGCTACTCCATCCGCACCGAACAATACCGATATACCATTTGGATGAAGGATAGTTTTAGAAGTAACCAGCCCTTTAACAAAGAACTGGTTGTGGGGACTGAATTGTATGACTATGAAAAGGACCCGTTGGAAACTGTAAATGTGGCAAATGATAAAAAATATACAGCCGTTTCAAAAACGATGAACAACAAAATGATGGCTTTTTTAAAATCGCAGGAAAAGTAAATAGTTATGGTATTTAAACATGGAATGATATTGATGCTGCTTGGTATAAGCATGTCTGCCGCTGCGCAGAAATTACCTGTCAGGAAAAAAATGACGGCAACTGATCCTGTTAGCTATGAACCTGAATCATGTTGCACATCACCCATGCCAAATCGTATTGCCGGTATCCAAAAAAAGAATGCGGCAACTGGTAAACAGTCAATCAATTCTCCTTCAATAGAACATGAAGGCATGGTTTGGATAGAAGGCGGAACTTTTATGATGGGTGCGGATAATGAGCAGGGACGGAGAGATGAATATCCGAAGCATTCTGTGAAGGTGAATGGATTTTATATGGATGCAACTGAAGTTACCAATGAACAGTTTGCCGGGTTTGTAAATGCTGCAGGATATATAACAACCGCGGAAAAGGATGTGAATTGGGATGAAGTTAAAAAACAACTTCCACCCGGTACGCCAAAACCTGCTGATAGTTTGCTGAAGGCTGCATGCCTTGTATTTGTTAAAACCAACAGCGAAGCCAACCTTCAGGATTATAGCCAGTGGTGGCAATGGAAGCATGGCGCCAACTGGAAACATCCAAAAGGCCCGGGCAGTGATATAGAGGGTAAAGAAAAATATCCTGTTGTACATATCAGTTGGGATGATGCAATGGCCTATTGCAAATGGGCTGGTAAACGGTTACCAACGGAAGCCGAATGGGAATTTGCGGCAAGGGGTGGAATGATAAATAAAATTTACACCTGGGGAAACGGAAATGTTGATTCCGGTAATGCACAATGTAATTACTGGCAGGGCGCTTTTCCATATAAGAACGAAAACAAAGATGGATTTGAAGGCGCTGCTCCGGTGAAATCATTCGCACCGAATGGATATGGCTTATATGATATGGCTGGCAATGTGTGGGAATGGTGTTTAGACCTTTATCATCATGATTATTATGAAGGGTTTTCAAACCTCAAAACGGCGGATAA
>JANOTW010000888.1:0-2240 GCA_031416575.1 Ferruginibacter sp. | reverse complement strand
TTGTGAAATCGATTTCGGTTATACCTTCGAGAGATGCCAGGTTTTTGATGCGGATGCTTATTATCTTCATACAGTTTCAGATTGGGCTACCTGCTGGCTTACCTGGTTAAATAATTGAAGTATTTCTGCGGGAACCGGGTTGCTATATCTTGATTGATATACTTTGGCAAAAACATCATGTGGCTGCAACTCCTGCAGGTTATCCTTTATAACCAACCCGGCATTGTTGTCCGAAGTTGCAACTGCAGGATATCGTACATCAATCTTTGCCAGGCGAACATGCTTACCGTTCAATGCTGTTTCTATCTTGTGGCGGAGTGCAGGTTCCGGCCCATCCAGCAAAACACGTACTTCCAGGTATGGAGCTAATTCCGGATTTGATTTATATACAGGCAATTGTTGCAAGGCGTTTAGAACTTCAGCAAGTGAACTATGTATAGAAGGTACTCTTTGCAGTGTTACTGACAACGGAATTTCAATGGATTTCAGGCTCTCTATCTTTTCTCCCATTATATCAAAAACTACTACCTGGTGTTTGTAATTCAGTTCTGAAAATGACATGGGAATTGGGCTGCCACAATAACGGATATGCTCTTTGCCGCCTATGTGCTGGGCTTTGTGTATATGCCCTAAGGCCACATATTGTATGTCCTCATGAAAAGCCGTTGCTGAAATACATTCCACGCCGCCCATGATCAGCCTTTCAGTTTTATCCATGTCAGAAATTTCTGCCTGCTGTGCATGCAAATGCCCCATACATATAACGGGTAAATCAGATTGCTTTTTAGCGTTGGCATATTGATAAGCCTCATCATATAATACAGCTACACCAGCTGCATAAGAATTTCCTGCTTCAACAATTATAGGATAGTCACCCATCCGCAAAAAAGGAATTGCCATACACCAGGCTATGATGGCTCCGGTTTTATCTTTTAAAGGGATGACCAGTTTTTCGTAATCAATGCCACCACCTTCGCTTCTCTGTACAACGCCAATGATGTGTATGTTTGACGATTCCAGAAGCGGTTTAGGTGATTCCAACCTCGAAGCGGAATCATGGTTGCCGGCTGTGATTATTATCTGAAGACTGGGGTTGGCTTTAACGGCACGGTTTAGGAAAGTATAAAACATCTTTATGGAAGCCGCGGATGGATTGGACAGGTCAAACACATCTCCACTGACCAATAACACATCTACTTGTTCACCTTCTAAGGTTTCAACGAGCCAATACAAAAACTGTTGATGTTCGTAGGTGCGGTCGTATTCATGAAAGAGTTGGCCTATGTGCCAGTCGGCGGTGTGAAGAATTTTCATGTTGATTGATTTAGGGTTTTATTTGGCATATTATATTGTTTTAAAAACCTTCGGTTATCATCAAAAGGTAAAATAGCTATTGTTAGATGTTTGGCATCTTTGCCTAAACTATTAGTTTTTGTCAGAAATAAATGCGTTTGGCTTTGGCAGATATTTCACTTTTATTTTCGGGAATTGTGACATCAATGCATTCATCCCTCCCTTTGGCTTCGATGATGCCAACCGACCTTCTATTGACGAAAAACACATAAGCGGAAATACCAATAGCTACCAGATTTCTTCCAACGGCTAACACCAAGTTCAAATTTAAATTGATTTTTGATTTATTCTGAATAAGACAACCGCACCTAATGAGATCGGCATCTATTTTATCAATGGATAGTTGTTCAGGATTTTGATTCATTGAAGGGTATAAAGGAGCAACAATTTAGGCAAATATTTATTAAATGATCATAAACAGTTTAATTGGAAAAAAATTAAGTCATACACTATTTAAATTAATGATTTATTTATACTTCGCAACGGATAAAAACGTGAATAAATTTTTTTATCCAGGCTGTGAAGCAATGGGCGGCATCCTGCATCACCCTCTGCCTCCCTGGTTGGTTTACTTTCCATCACTGAAGCCCCCTCCTCCTCCGTGGTCCGGTGTCCCCACCGACCACCTCCTCCATCAGAATACTTTGCCAAAATGTGTAAGCAACCCAAACTCATCCTCATTTTGCACGTAAAATATTGCTGATGAATTCCGGTGCCCTTTGTATATGAAGTCTTTGGCTTGCATTTTTTTATGGTAAGATAATTCATTTTGCTACAGGTCTGTCTCCCCGGCGCTGGCCTTTGCAGCGGCGGGGGAATCTGCGGCAGCAGGGTGTAGCTAACGGGAGCAGGGTATTATTACTTTGGGCATTATTCACTTTGGCAAC
>JANOTW010000887.1:0-2394 GCA_031416575.1 Ferruginibacter sp. | reverse complement strand
TTCTATGCTGTTGATACTTGCGCCGCCAAACTTAAAAACCTTCATTGAAATAATTTGAAAATTTAATAATGTGAAAATTGATTCACACTTGCCCTTTTTTAATTTATAACCTCCCTATCATAAAAAGAAATTCAAACCATTGAACTCCAGGAACCTCCCTTTGGGGGGCTGGGGGGCTTTTTTTTTTCATACATTTGAGCCGCAAATCTAAATTCTAAAATCTGCAATCAAAAATTAAGTATGAGTATTAACCGAAGGGTACAAACCCTGGATGAGTTTACGATCCAGCAAATGAGGGACTTTCCAAATGCCACCGGTGAACTTTCAGGGCTTTTGCGGGATATAGGTTTAGCTTCTAAAAGAGTGAATGTAGAGGTGAATAAAGCCGGCTTAGTGGATATTTTAGGTGATGCAGGCAGTGTAAATGTGCAGGGCGAAGAAGTGAAGAAGCTGGATGTGTATGCCAATAACCAGTTTGTGGGCGTATTGCGGCATGGTATTAGTTGTGCGGGCATCGGCAGCGAAGAACTGGATGACATTATGGTTTTTGATGATGAGATCAGTAATAACAGTAAATATGTTTGCCTTTTTGATCCGCTGGATGGGAGTGCGAATATTGACGTGAATGTTTCCATTGGTACTATCTTTAGTGTATTCAGGCGTATTTCACCAGTTGGCACGCCGGTAATTTTAGCGGATTTTTTACAGCAGGGCATAAAGCAGGTTGCGGCGGGTTATGTAATTTACGGCTCGTCCACCATTTTGGTATATGCCACCCGCAGGGGTGTTAATGGTTTTACATTAGATCCTTCTATTGGTGAATATACACTCAGTCATCCGGATATTAAATGCCCGCCAACCGGGAGGATCTATTCGGTTAACCATGGTAATTTTTTCCAGTACGATGAGAAGGTAAGGGGTTATATTAATGAATGCCAGCAAAAGAATGCGGCTAATGGTGGCCCATATACCCAACGTTATATCGGTAGTATGGTGAGTGATGTGCACCGTAACCTCATCAAGGGAGGAATATTCATGTACCCGGCTATTAAAGACAAGCCAGGTGGCAAACTCAGGTTACTGTATGAGTGTAACCCTTTTGCATTTATTGTGGAAGTGGCAGGTGGCAAAGCTACTGATGGCACGCAACGCATACTCGAAATACAACCAACCGCCGTGCACCAGCGCACGCCATTTTTTGTAGGCAGTAAATTAATGATGGAAGAGTTGGAAACATTTATAAACTAAACATAATTGGAGCGAATTACCTGGCACGAATTATAAAAAACGAATTATAAAAAACGAATTATAAAACACGAATTATAAAACACGAATTATAAAACACGAATTATAAAACACGAATTATAAAACACGAATTATAAAACACGAATTACACGAATTTTAAAACATGAATTAGAAGAACGAAGTAACAAGCACTGTATTAATTCGTGTAATTCGTGTTTTATAATTCGTGTTATAAATAATTCGATTTTAATAATCCGTGTTATAAACAGAAAATGAAAAACACAATCATCTCGGTAAAAAATTTAAAAAAGAATTACGGTTCTTTTGAAGCGGTTAAAGGTATTTCATTCGATGTACTGGAACATGAATTAGCAGAACGAAGTAACAAGCGCTGTATTAATTCGTGTAATTCGATTTTAAAAATTCGTGTTATAAACAGAAAATGAAAAACACAATCATCTCGGTAAAAAATTTAAAAAAGAATTACGGTTCTTTTGAAGCGGTTAAAGGTATTTCATTCGATGTACTGGAAGGGGAGATATTTGGTTTGCTGGGCCCTAATGGCGCAGGTAAGTCCACTACCCTTGAAATAATGGAAACGCTGCGGAAAAAGACAAGCGGCGAAGTAATGGTTGACGGATTAAACCTTGATAAGGAGCCGGATAACATAAAGAAAATAATAGGTGTTCAATTGCAAACCTCCGGGTTTTATCCCGGCTTGAATTTGCTGGAGCTCATTGCATTATTTGCGGGATTGTATAACCAATCCGTAGCGCCAATGGAATTATTAAAATTAGTAAACCTTGCCGACAAGGCGAAAAACAAATACAAGGAAATGAGTGGCGGCCAAAAGCAACGGTTTTCCATTGCAACCACGCTTATCAATAAGCCCAAAATTGTTTTCCTTGATGAACCTACCACCGGCCTTGATCCGCAGGCCCGCAGAAATTTATGGGAATTGATTAAAGACATCCGGCAAAAAGGAACTACGGTCATCATCACCACACATTATATGGATGAGGCGGAACAATTATGCGACCGCATCGCCATCATGGATGAAGGCAGGATCATAGCCTTGGCTTCGCCGGATAAAATGATTGACGACCTGGTAGCTTCCGGTTTTGAAAAACCAAAACAGGTAAAGCCCGC
>JANOTW010000886.1:0-4609 GCA_031416575.1 Ferruginibacter sp. | reverse complement strand
AAGCATATTTTTTGAAAGAAGCAAAAGCAGCGGCGTTGCAGTTACGCAGCCCGCCGGCTGGGGAGGCAAATGCAACGAATTTAAAAGAGAAAACGAATATAGCAGGGCATTTGCGAATAAAACACCTAATCCTAAAAATTTGATATAAACAAAGCCCTGAAAGGGCGAAATAAAATATTCGAAAGAAATAAAGTTGAGGAAGAAAGATGCCCCTCAACAAACTACGTGGGTAAAGATCCACAATGGTATGCGGTACAAGGGAGTGACACAACGATGCTTAATCAGGGCTCAATTGCCGGTCCGATAAAAATAAAATTTTGTAAGATCAATGTGGACTAGGATTACGAAAAAAACAATATTAATTATAACAACAACCGAAAAAGGCATAAAATCAATAACCTTTAAATGACCGGATCAACCATAATATTTTACATGCTGGCGGCACTTACATTAGTGAGCGGATTGATGGCTGTTACTACCAGGCAAATATTTCGTGCTGCCATCTTCCTGTTGTTTTCATTGATCGGAATTGCCGGGTTGTTTTTCTGGATGCAGTATGAATTTATTGCCGCAGTTCAAATTGTAGTGTATGTTGGCGGCATTACAGTCCTGATCATCTTCTCCATTTTTTTAACACAACAGGCAGGAGAATTATTACCTAAAGAAAAGATCGGAAGACAGGTATTTTCGGCATTGGCAGCCTTTTGTGGGTTTGCCTTAACCATGCTGCAATTGTACCAGCATTCATTTAAAAAAACAACTGGCCAACCCATTGAACCCAGCGTAGCGAATATTGGCAAACAAATGTTGGGCGTTGAAGACAATGGCTTTGCATTGCCCTTTGAAGTAGTGAGTATATTACTGCTGGCGGCAATGATAGGTTGCATTGTAATTGCCTTACGTTCAAAACCCGCAGTAGCATGATGGAACCCGGATTATATCATTTACTCTTCATTAGCGCCGCATTGTTTTTTATCGGCGTGTTTGGTTTCTTTACCAGGCGAAACCTGATCACCATGCTGATGAGTATTGAACTGGTGTTAAATAGTGTGAACCTCAATTTTATCGCATTCAATAAATATTTATGGCCAAATAAACTGGATGGATTATTCTTTTCCATTTTTGTGATTGCCATAGCAGCGGCGGAAGCGGCGGTAGCCATTGCTATCATCATTAATTTGTACAGGAGCCATCAATCCATTGATGTAGAGAATGCGGAGGAGTTGAAATTTTAAAAGTTCGGATACGTATATTTTTGAAATAGCAAATAAGGAAGAACTACTTACTATATTATGAATGATTTTTTGCAAATTCGAATGCTACAGGTTCTTCCCTTTGGTTGGGATTTAGGATGGGCTTTAATGCTGGTTCCCTTGCTGCCATTGGCGGGTTTTTTACTGCTTGGGTTATTCGGTAGAAAACAGTTTAAGCAAACATCCGGCATTATCGGAACGATCCTTTTATTGGTGTCAACAGCCTTATCACTTTATACAGCCTATGGTTATTTTTTTGAGTATGGAAAAGTGGAGGGTGTTTATCAAAAATTAATTCCTTTACAATTTACATGGCTTGAGTTTTCGCCGGGGCTTTCCATTGATATGGGCATCATCCTCGATCCTATTTCGGTGATGATGCT
This sequence comes from Ferruginibacter sp., assembly GCA_031416575.1. GTDB lineage: Bacteria > Bacteroidota > Bacteroidia > Chitinophagales > Chitinophagaceae > Ferruginibacter. Next base: position 2,973 of record JANOTW010000886.1, on the reverse strand, counting down.
GGTGGTGGTGAGCTTTATTTCGTTGATGGTGCATATCTATAGTTTGGGCTACCTGAAGGGTGAAGAAAGATTCCCGACTTACTATGCATTCCTGGGTCTCTTTACTTTTTCCATGCTGGGATTGGTGATGTCGTCCAATATTTTTCAACTATATTTTTTCTGGGAACTGGTAGGGGTTTCCTCCTTTTTATTGATCGGTTATTATTACGATAAGCCCACCGCGGTCGCCGCCTGCAAAAAAGCGTTTATCGTTACCCGTTTTGCCGACCTTGGCTTTCTGATTGGGATATTAATCTTATCTTTTTATGCAGGCACATTGGATTTCAATACGCTCATACAGCGGTTAACATCGCCTGATGCGCCGGAATTTCAAACAGCTATCGCGTCATCCTTCCTCGGCGTTTCCGCATTAACGTGGGCGCTGGTGTTGGTGTTCATTGGGGGTGCCGGTAAAAGTGCCATGTTCCCACTTCATGTATGGTTGCCCGATGCAATGGAAGGCCCCACACCGGTATCCGCATTGATACATGCCGCGACAATGGTGGTGGCGGGTGTATTTTTAGTAGCAAGGTTATTTCCGGTTTTTAGTATGTCGCCACCGGCATTGGAACTGGTTTCTTATGTAGGTATTATCTCTGCTTTATTTGCCGCGGTGATAGCCTGTACACAAACGGATATCAAAAGAGTTTTGGCTTATTCCACCATGTCGCAGATAGGATTTATGATGTTTGCTTTAGGTGTATCCGGCCAGGGTGGAGAAAATGGTTTAGGGTTTACCGCCTCCATGTTTCATCTCTTTACACATGCCATGTTCAAAGCCTTGTTGTTCCTTGGGGCTGGTGCGGTCATTCATTATATCCATAGCAATGAAATGAAAGACATGGGCGGGTTAAGAAAATATTTACCCGTTACACATATTACTTTTTTAATTGCCTGCCTGGCGATTTCGGGTATGCCGCCATTTGCAGGGTTCTTTAGTAAGGAAGAAATATTATTAGCAGCATATCACCACAATGCTGTTATTTATTATATCGCTTTAGTAACATCCGGGCTCACAGCATTTTATATGTTCCGGTTATATTTTAATATCTTTTGGAATAAACCATCGGCTCCCTCACTTTCGGAGAGGGCCAGTCCCGGCCATTCGGGAGCGGGGGGTGAGGTGGTTCATGGCGAAGGCGGTTTTGTAATGATGATGCCATTGGTACTATTAGCCGCAGGCGCAGCAGCAGCAGGTTTCATCCCTTTCGGAAATTTTGTAAGTTCAGACGGCAAACCATTAGAGTCGGCATTTCATTTACAGTTTTCTATCGCCCCGGTGATAATTGCATTGGCCGGAATTTTTACGGCGATGTGGTTGTATAAAAATAAAAATGATAAGCCTGCATCTATTGCCGCTTCATTAAATGGATTATACAAAGCGGCTCATAATAAATTCTATGTAGATGAATTGTATTTGTTCATTACAAAAAAAGTATTGTTCAATTTAATAGGAAGGCCGGCCGCATGGTTTGATAAAAACGTAGTGGACGGATTAATGAATGCGACAGGCAACACAACACAAAATATTTCAGAAAAAATAAAAGGCTTTCAATCAGGCAAAGTACAGCAATACGCCATTTACTTTTTAACCGGGGTAATCGGGTTAGCGGTATTGTTTATTTATGTGTGGAAATAAATTATTACGTTCTTAATGGCTATTAAAAAAACATCCATATACTCAGATATCAGGAATATACTTGAGATATCAAGGGCAACCGTTGTTAAGTCTGTTAATTTCACAATGGTTACAGCTTATTGGAAAATAGGGCAACGAATTACCGAAGAAGAATTAAAAGGAAAACAAAGAGCCGGATATGGCGAGAAACTCATTGACGAAATAGCTAAAAAACTTACAATGGATTTTGGTAAAGGGTTTACAGCTACCAACATACGGTATATGAGGTTGTTTTACTTGTCCTTTCCAATTCATCACGCACTGCGTGATGAATCAAAAAAATCAAAAAAAATCTTACCTGTTATTCCAACTCAATTAAGATCCGAATTATCCTGGACACATTATAGAATGCTGATTAATGTAGAAAATATTGAGGCCAAAAAATATTATATGAATGAAGCAGCAGATAATAATTGGAGTACAAGAGTGATGGAAAGGCAAATTAATTCTTTTTATTTTCAGCGATTGCTTTCATCAAAAAATAAAAAGACAGTAATAGCCAAAACCAATGCAGAAGCAAAAAAAGACGCACCATCAATATTAGATTTTGTGAAAGATCCCTATGTACTGGAGTTTTTAAATCTTCGGCCCGATAGTGAACTCTATGAAAAAGAATTGGAAACGGAGTTGTTAAACAAACTACAGGAATTTTTACTTGAACTTGGCAAAGGTTTTTCATTTGTTGCAAGACAACAAAGAATTTCTCCCGATGGGGAAGATTTTTACATTGATATTGTTTTCTACAATTATATTCTTAAATGCTTTGTATTAATTGATCTTAAAACAGGAAAGCTCACTCACCAGGATATTGGACAGATGGATTTTTATGTACGGTATTATGAAAACGAAGTAAGACAAAAAGAGGATTACCCAACAATCGGTATAATTCTATGTACAGAAAAAAATGAAACGGTGGTTAAGTATTCGGTGTTAAGTGAAAACAAACGATTGTTTGCTTCAAAGTATAAATTGTACCTGCCATCAGAAAAAGAACTGATTACAGAGCTAAAGACAGAACTTGATTTGATAAAAAGACGGAAACTGAAATAAACACAATGAGTAATTTATGAATCTTTTGCTGCTGATATTATTACCTCTGCTAACAGCCATAGCTATCCTGTTAATGCAAACCGCACAACAAATAAAACTAACCGCACTAATTGGTTCAACGCTACAATTCGCCTTAGCGTTTGCATTACTGTTCGCTTTCCGCAATGAAAGGTCGGCAGGCAATGAAGCGCAAATGTTATTTGAAT
>JANOTW010000885.1:0-2581 GCA_031416575.1 Ferruginibacter sp. | reverse complement strand
TTAAAATAAAAGGTAAAAGTACGGGCGGATAAAACCATCAATTCTAAGAGCGCAGGTAAACTTTTTGCAAGCAATCGTTATTGACTGGCAGTTAACCAGACTGCGAAAATGAAATGATGTTCAATTGGAAATTTTCAATTTGGCGGTAATCTTCGTTCTTTAATTGTTTATAAAGCGACAGACTATCTACAAATGATTTGATCAATTATATTTCATCTTGTAATGGTAAGGGACCTGTTACAATAAAAAATATTGAAATTTATCAGGACGGTACTATTAGTGAGGAAGCTTTAACTGCAAAAAAAATAAGACATTAACTTAAAAAATAAAAAATGAAAAAAATATCTTTCATATTGATTTTTGTTATTACTTGTTTCAGTACGGCAAAGAGTCAACAATCCATACCGTTGATTCCTGTCAAATCAAATGCCGTTACATATTTGTATGGAACTAAGGCATCCCGGACTGAAGGAAAGGTCGCAAAACAAAATGGAGACTTTCTGAAATTTACCGGTCCTGCCAGGATCGAATGGACTATTAAGGTTAATACTGCGGGAACCTATGAAGTTAACCTTTGCATTGGCGTGAAGTCTGCAGGAGAAGAGAACCATTTGTCAGTTGCATCTGGTAACAGTTCCGTCAGTTATTTATTAATGCCTACCCAGGGAGTTTGGGGAACAGGTTCTTTCGAAAGGATATTACTTAAAGATACACTTCAACTGAAAGCAGGAAATCAACAGGTGACCCTGACGATCCCCGAAACAGTGAAAGGGAATCCGGTTATGGATTTCCGGTGTTTGGAGCTAATACCAGTAGCTGCTAAATTATCCATTGAGGCTGATCAGATGGAAGCTCTTCGCTCAAGAGCAAACAGTGATTGGCTGGCCAAAGCCGGATACGGTTTGATGTTTCACTGGACCTCTCAGAGCGTTAATAACGACGGAACGCAAAAATCATATACCGAAGCAGTTGACGATTTTGATTTAAAGGCTTTTGTAGAAATGGTGAAATCAACGGGTGCCGGGTATGTTCTTTTCACGATTGGTCACGCTAAACCCAATTGCCCGGCTCCTGTAAAAAGCTGGGAAAAATATCATCCAGGACATACGACTAAACGCGACCTCATCGCTGAGATGGCTGATGCACTCAATATAGAAGGCGTAAAGCTTATGTGTTATTTTCCAACACATGTAGTAGCAAAATACAGGAAGGTGACTGAAAAAGAATTCTCAGAAATTAATAGTGAGGTGATCACTGAATTCGGTCAGCGATATGGGAAAAAAGTGGCTGGTTATTGGTTTGACGGATGGTATCAATGTTTCGAGGAATATCCCAATGTATCCTTTCCCGATTTTTTCAAAGCCTGTAAAGCAGGTAATCCGGATCGCATTATTGCTCTTAATTCATGGATATACCCGGCAATTACCGAATGGCAGGAATTCTGGGCTGGTGAAACTGCAAGCCCGGTTGAACTTCCTAAAAACGGTACCCTTGAACGCGGACCAGGTAAAGGATTGCAGTATCAGGCTCTGCTTATAATGGAACCCTATTGGGTACAGGAAAAAGCTGAAATTCCAGATCCTCGTTTTACTGTAGATGAACTGAGTAAATATATAGAAGAGTGCATGAAACAAGGAGGGGTAGTTACAATAAATATTGGAATATATCAGGACGGATCGATCGGAAAAAAAGCTCTTCAGGTAATGCAGGGAGTTAATGCCCGAATAAGAAAATAGTATCCCTGGTTATCAGTGTTTATCCGATAAATAAAAGATGAATCAATGAAAATAATGGGAAAAATAAAACAAGCTATAAAGAAATCACGGCCATAATGTTTATTTTATCGAGCCTGATTGTTTAAATGGAAATTTATAAATAATGAACAAATCTCTAACCATATTCACCATTGGCTGCAGTATGTTTTTGTGCAGTGAGGCGCAAATAAAAGGTTCATTATGGAATGTGAAAGGCATTCATGACAGGCCCAAATATCGGGTAATAAGTTCTGATTCTGTTATTGGAATTATATATGAAGGATTACTTTATAAAAATCATTCTCAAAGCGTTTTTGCTTATTATTCTACACCAGGAATAATTAGTGGGGATAAATCAAAAGATAAAAAATTACCTGCCGTCGTATTAGTTCATGGAGGAGGAGGTGCAGCTTTTCCACAATGGGTGGCCATGTGGGTTGTTTGAGTTGCAGGATGTTAACCGGTTTAAACATTTTGACCATTTGTGCAGCTATGTTGGGTTGGTGCCCAACACCAGTGACAGTGGTGAAACAAAGAGAACCAAAGGCATTACCAACCGCAGTAATTATTACCTGCGGACCGCATTGGTTGAAAGTAGCTGGACAGTTATTCGTAAAGACCCGGCTTTATTAATGAAGTATAAAACATATTGCCGGAAAATGGAAAAAAATAAGGCGATCATACGGGTAGCCAAGCATTTGTTGTCAAGAATAAATTATGTATTGAAGAATAAAAAACCTTATGAGTGTTCAATTAATTAAATGTAAAACAAAAACTATAAAAATATCTGTTTGGTGATGACTGTTGCGCCTGCCTTGCAGTTGATC
>JANOTW010000884.1:0-7943 GCA_031416575.1 Ferruginibacter sp. | reverse complement strand
GAAAGGGCAAAATATAATAGCGTAGGGCATCGCCCTACGTGAACAATGAATTATAAGACAAGCCCTGTAAGGGCGTAACATTTTTTTTTATAATCTTGTATTTATCAAACAGTTAGCAATGGTGTATATATAATTGTCGCTTGCCTTTGGTAGCTGTGGTAGGTGAGGGCACAGGCCACGGCGTTAAAACATTTTACTATTCAGACAACATAACGTGGGAAAAGATCCCCAATGGTATGCAGTACAAGAGGGCGATGCAACGATGCTCCACATGGCTTCTTAGCCCGGACAAAAAAAAGCATGGTTGTATAGGAGGGCGTCCCGATACGCATACGCTATCGGGATTATCAATGCAAGGATGATCACCATTGCTTCACAGCCTGGACAAAAAATTTTTACCTACTTTTTTTATACTTGCAATATCCCTTGGAAATTTTACTAATTTGCCCGTTGCGCAGTATAACAGGTTAGGCGTTTAACTACGACCGTAATTTTTTTTATAAATTCTTAAGTGATACCAAATGCAGGAAAATTCCCTTATTAGAACACAATCTTATGTAAACGGACAATGGGTGAATGCCGCCAGCGGCAAAACCTTTGATGTAACCAACCCCGCTACAGGCGAATTGATTGCCGCCGTCACAGACATGGACCGGGTGGATGTACGAAAGGCTATTGATGCTGCCAATGATGCCTGGCCATTGTATAGGGACCTTACTGCCAGTCAGCGGTCAGCTTTAATGAGAAACTGGTTTACCCTTATGCTGGAGCATAAAGAAGAACTGGCAAGGCTGATGACAATGGAGTGCGGAAAAGTATTAAAAGAAACACTGGGAGAAGTAGATTACGGTGTTTCTTTTATTGAATGGTTTGCTGAAGAAGCTAAACGGGTTTATGGTGATGTTATTCCTGCGCAAACAAATGACAAGAGATTGATTGTAATAAAACAATCTATTGGCGTTGTAGCTGCTATTACCCCATGGAATTTTCCGCTTGCAATGATCACCCGCAAAGTTGGCCCTGCCCTGGCGGCAGGAAGCCCTGTAATAGTAAAACCCCCGGCAGAAGCGCCACTAACAGGCCTGGCAATTGCTTACCTGGCAGAAAAAGCCGGCTTTCCACCAGGCGTGTATAATACAATAACAACAACTGAAAGCAGTGAAGTAGGTAAAGAGCTGTGTGAGAACAAAAAAATACGCAAGTTGTCATTCACCGGCTCTACCCCCGTGGGTAAGAAACTGATGGGCCAATGTGCGGCTACCCTGAAGAAGCTATCGCTGGAATTGGGTGGCAACGCACCGTTTATCGTATTTGACGATGCGGATATAGATGCTGCGGTGAAGGGGGCTATGATTTCAAAATTTCGTAACAGCGGGCAGACCTGTGTATGCGTAAACCGGATTTATGCCCAGGACAAGATTTACGATGAGTTTGTTGAAAAACTTTCCCTGGCAGTAGCCAATCTTAAGGTGGGTAATGGACTGGATAAAGATATACAGATAGGTCCGCTGATTAATGAAAAAGGATTAAATAAAGTAAAGCATCATATAGAAGATGCCATTGCCAAAGGCGCAAGGGTGATTGTAGGCGCTAAACATATAGATGGGTTGTTTTATCAGCCTACTGTGCTTGCAGATGTTACCCGGGATATGATTATTGCCGGGGAAGAAATTTTTGGGCCGGTTGCCCCTGTCTTTCGGTTTAGTACGGAGGAAGAAGCTATTGAAATGGCAAACGATACCGACTATGGGCTTGCCTCTTATTTTTACAGCAAAGATGTAAACCGTTGCTGGCGTGTAGCCGAAGCGCTGGAGTGTGGAATGGTAGGTATCAATGATGGTTTGATTTCAACAGCGGTAGCGCCATTTGGAGGTGTAAAAGAATCAGGAATAGGCCGGGAAGGTTCAAAATACGGAATGGATTACTATATGGAAATAAAGTATTTGTGCTTTGGCGGCATCAAATAAACAGAAAGCACAAAGAGGCATTTATAAATAATTCCGACCGCCTGCATAATCAAAAAAACATGACTAAACCTTCCACGTTAAGGCAACTCCTTCAAATCCCTGTAATTGTAGCGGCGCTGGGCTATTTTGTTGATATTTACGACTTGCTGCTATTCAGTATTGTCAGGATTGAAAGCCTGAAATCCCTCGGAGTGCCGGAGGAAAATTTATTAAGTAAAGGGGTTTACCTGATTAATGTGCAAATGGCCGGTTTACTTATTGGCGGCATTTTATGGGGCATATTGGGTGATAAAAGAGGCAGGATTACCGTACTCTTTGCTTCTATTTTAATTTATTCCCTGGCTAATATCGCCAATGGTTTCGTTACCACTGTCAATCAGTATGCCATCCTTCGCTTTATCGCAGGCATCGGTTTGGCCGGCGAACTCGGCGTAGGAATAACCCTGGTAGCTGAAATACTGCCAAAGGAAATCCGCGGGTATGGCACATCTTTAGTAGCCGGGGTAGGGATGTTGGGCGCTGTGATGGCCTATTTTATCGCGGATCATTTTGAATGGCGGATCGCTTATTTTATTGGAGGCGGACTGGGTTTATTGTTGTTGTTGATGCGGGTTAAAGTATTCGAGTCCCGCATATTTACCAAGGTGAAAGAAAAAGCAATAACAAGGGGGAATTTTTTTCAATTATTTTCATCCAATAAGCAATTCCTAAAATATATGCGTTGTATTCTCATTGGCATACCTGTTTGGTTTGTTGCCGGTATTTTAATGACATTCTCGCCCGAATTCGGGAAAGCGTTACACCTCGATATGCCCATAGTGGCCGGTAAAGCGGTTATGTGGGAGTATATCGGTTTAACCGTAGGGGATATTTCCAGTGGCTTGTTAAGTCAGTATTTTAACAGCCGCAAAAAAGTAGTGCGGTTATTTCTTTTATTAGCCGGCCTCTTCATATTGGTTTACTTATTTATCCCGTTGAAAACAGCTTCCATGTTTTATGCCGTTTGTGTCTGTTTGGGTTTTGCTGCAGGCTATTGGGCGCTGTTTGTTACCATAGCTGCCGAACAATATGGTACTAACCTTCGTGCTACGGTAGCCACTACGGTACCCAACTTTGTACGGGGCAGCATGATCATCATGACCCCGCTCTTCCTGGTTCTCAAAGACCAGTTTGGCATTTTAGTGGGGGCGGGCCTCTTAGGATTACTTACAATTATAATAGCCCTGGCCGGCCTTTGGAAAATGGAAGAAACCTTTGGGAAAGATTTGAATTTTCTGGAAGAAAATGACCCTAAGCCTGCGGTATCGCCTGTACTCCAGGTAAAGTAATTTTTTATAACCAATTATTATGATAGGGCACAAGGAAAAACGTGAGAACAAATTTTTTTGTCCGGGCTAAGAAGCTATGGTGATCATCGTTGCCCGTCCGAACGGCATTCGGCCGGGCGGGCATCCCTGCCTGCGCAATCAGGCAGGCCCCTTCTATACAATTATTCTTTTTTTTTGTCCGGGCTGAAGTATTTCAATTAGGCATCGTACTAATGAACAACAATTTATTGGTGTTGGAAATCAACGATTTACAAATGTTCATTTTTATTGGTTTAACGGCCTGCCGTTAGGTGGTCTTGCGTCGCACTCGTGTACTGAATACCATTGGGGGTCTTTAATTGTGTTATGTAAAGGTTCACGCAAAGGCGCATAAGGTGCAAAGGGGCAAAGGGGCAAAGTGAATCTCTTCTTAGCTGCTTTGCTCCTTTCTTTCTTTGCGTGAAATCAAAATCATGCTAATCAAATAAATCAGTTTTTATCAGTGGTTCAGACAATTTGAACCGCATGCCATTGGGGATATTTAATTGTGTTATGTAAAGGTTCACGCAAAGGCGCATAAGGTGCAAAGGGGCAAAGTGAATCTCTTCTTAGCTGCTTTGCTCCTTTCTTTCTTAGCGTGAAATCAAAATCAGGCTAATCAAATAAATCAGTTTCAATACAAGCCAATAAACCTTTTAATACAATAAGCAATGTCTATAAAGCCAAAAAAAAATCCTATCGCCTGGTATAAATTAAACCGGCGAAATTTTATTCACTACAGTAGTTTGCTAACCGGCGGCGTGGTGCTTTCGCCACTTTTGGGCCAGGCTTCTTTGGAGAGAGGGTTCGCCGCTGCTGATGAACCTTTCTGGTATAAGAAACCGTTACGCATCATGCACACAGTGCTGCGGGAAATTGATGCAAGGAATTATGATGCAAACGCTGTTGTTGACTATTTGAAAAAAGGTGGATATAATACACTGTGCGTAAACGCCGGCGGCATAGTAGATTTTTTTCAAAATCCATTACCTGCCGCCAATGTTAATCGTATTATGGGCAACAGGGATATATTGAAAGAAATAACTACGGCTTGCAAAATTGCCGGCATCAGGGTGATAGCCAGAATAGATTTCCGGGGCGTGGAAGAACATATTTACAAAAAATTCCCTGGTTGGTTTAAAAAGGACGTTAACCAAAACCCTGTTAAGACAACTTATACCAAGCCGGTATTGTATGAATCCTGCTACTCCGGCCATTACCGCAATCAATACGCAAATGATTTTGTAGGTTATGTAATGAAGAATTATGCAGTGGATGGCATCTGGCACAATGCGCCCGGCTTTAATGGAATCTGTTATTGCCCAAACTGCCAGGTATCGTATAAAGCAGCGGGGGGAAATGATCTTCCGCTTCTTGCATCAGCCTCCGAATTTGAACTTGGCCAGTATATGGAATGGAAAGCGAACGCTGCGGACAATTACATGGAGCGCATAAAAAAAACCATAAAAACATTTGGGGAAGATAAGGTTTATACGGCCGAGGTATTTAGTATGTATGAGGTGGGCCAGCAAATTCATTCCGGAGTGGATCTGGACAGCGCCCGAAGGCATTTTGATATTTTGGTAAGCGTGGCCTTCCTCACTGAAAACGGCCAAAGTGAAAACTTTCCTTACCAGGATTTGAATTACGGAAATACCATTATAAAATTTCTGAAATCCATGGCTCCTGACAGGGAAGCTGTGGTTATGTATGGAGGTAATGGCACCACACACCGGTTAGTGATTGATCCTCCCATAGACCTGAAGGTCTGGTTATGGGAAATTTTATCCGCTGGCGGCAGGTTCTGGAATTGCTATTTTACAAATGTTCCCACACTAACGCACGACAACCGGAATGCCTATAACGAATCTGACGCATACCACTTTGTAAAAGCTAATGAGAAGGTACTGGAGCAGCAGGTGTCGGTAGCTAATATTGGCATATACTATTCACGGCAAACAAGATTGTCCTACCGCATGAAAGCGGAAGAGGGCGATCGTTTTGGTTCGGAGATAAGAGGAATGGAAAGTGTTTTGATGGAAAACCATATCCCGCATGATTTTATTCTGGATGACCAGTGCAGTAAGGAGAGATTGGAAAAATACAATCTTGTTATCTTACCCAATGTAAGGTGCATGTCCGAAAAAGAAATCGGGGTGTTGAAAAATTATGTTCAGGATGGAGGAGCGCTGCTTGCTACTTATGCTACCAGCCTGTACGATAGCAATGGGAAGGAAAGGCCCGATTATGGATTGAGCGAATTGTTTGGAGTACATTATACGGGTAAAAAAGAAAACACGCGGAAAGATAGTTATCAATTTATACTGAACAAAAAACATCCAATTGTGGAAGCGGATAGTTCAAATACCGAACTGCTGTTCAATGCAGGGTTTACCTTGTTAGCTAAACCAACAAAGGAAGCGGAGGTAATATGTACATGGGTACCCGCCATTATTAACCAACCCCCCGATAAAGCATGGGTAGAAAAATTTTCTACGGAATTCCCTACTATTGTTCAAAATAATTTCGGGAAGGGCAAGGTGTTGTATTTCGCCAACCAGCCCGATCTGTTAAGTTACGAGGATGGGCATCCTGATCCGCGGAACCTTTTATTGCGGGGCATCAGGCATTTGGCAGGCAGCTCCATTCCTCTAGAAAGCACGGCTCCTTCAAGTGTTCACATCGGGCTCACAAAATCGCTGATTGAACCGGGGCAATATATTCTTTCCCTTGTAAATACTACCTCAGGGCCCGTTCGTCCTATTCGTGAGCTGATTCCAGTTCATGATATACAGGTAAAGGTAAGGCTGGGGGGCAAATCAGTTGACAGGTACAAAGTATTGCGTTCGCAGGGCGATTGCATTATTACATCCAAAGGGCAGGTTTTCAATTTGCGGGTGAAAAAGTTGGAAGACTTTTGCGCTATCCATATTAAAATGAATGAATAATATATGGCCTCTTTTTTTACATGGATAGGGATACAATGTGTGGCTATGTTGTTTTTAATTATCAGCGTAAAATATACGGCATGCCACCTGTAATTTTGTATTAATATCAAAAATACCCGGTGATGAACAAACCTGAAAATAGAAAATAGTAAAAAGTAAAATAAGATTCAATATCACTAATTTATCCCTTGTGAAGTATAGCCATTTTCCTATCGGCTTTACTATTACAAAAATCTTTGCTGGCCAAGTCAACCAATCCTAAAAAGACAACTGGCTGGTATAAAAAGCAACAATGATAAAAACAAGTTGTCAATTAAGCCCCATAAACCGGTTAAAAAAAGTGGATTTGAAAAACAACATAAGCCCATCAGCTTCCCGCTTTTTAAATTATCTTTCCGGCATGAAAAATTACTTTTTATTCTTTTCTTTTTTCATGCTCTCTGCCAGCGGTTCCGCACAGCGTACCGAACAATATTATGATTATCAATGGCGCCCTATAGCGGTTGACAAGGCACTGTTTTTTTCCATAACAGATAATTACGGGGATCTTTTTCACCGCAGGGATTATTACATCCGGGACGACAAACTGCTGATGGATGGCTTTTTTACAGATAGAAAATGTAAAGTAAAGCAGGGCTATTTTTATTATTATTATCCCAGTGGCAACCTGCAAATTTTCAGCAGCTACGAAAACAACGATTTGCATGGCTGGTACCTTGGTTTTTATGATGATGGCATGATGAAAGATTCTTCCCTTTACCACAAAGGCAACATTACCGGCAATGCTTTTAGCTGGCACCGGAATGGCATGATGAAAGACAGTACGATGATGAACAAGGATGGCAGTGGTTCATCCATTTCATGGCATTCGAATGGAATGCCTTCCGCAGGTGGTTATTTTGCGGCAGGCGGAAAGATGCGTGGCACCTGGCAGTTTTTTCATTACAATGGAAAACCAAGTGCAAGGGAACAGTACGATAATGGTAAACTGCAGGATAAAAAATACTTTGATGAGAATGGCAACGAGGAAAAAGACACGGCCAGTACGGATCGTGAAGCAGGTTTCACTGGTGGCGGTACCGCCTGGACAAAATACGTATCCAGCCAGGCATATTTACCACCCGGTTGGGAGGCGGTGAAGCCAGGTGAAATAGTGGTGGTAGTAACCGCGGTAATTGATGAAGAAGGAAAAGTAACCGGCGCTTATGTTTCTTCCCCCTTTCATCCTTCCTTCGATCAAATTGCTTTAAAGATGATGGTGGCATCACCCCGATGGATACCCGCTATTGCCCATCACCGTAAAATTAAAACGGAGGTCAGGCTGCCGGTCACTTTCGGGAAGGCCGAATAAACCCCTTCACATACTATATGATATGGGGCGAATTTATACTTCACAAGGGATAAAAACGTAAAGAAGATTTTTTGTCCAGGCAGTGAAGCATTGTGGAACATCGTTGCATCGCCCTCTTGTACCGCATACCATTGTGGAGCTTTAATTGCGTTTTGTTAGCCCATTCATAAATTCAGAACTACCGGTCTCATAATTCATCGGGAGGGATGGGGGTAGCCTGTTTTTATTTGTTTAAGGAACAAAATAAAATATCACTGATTTATCCCTTGCGCAGTATGGATTGTTACTGCATTAGGTACTTGATGGTTCCATGCAAAGCAGGCCTTTGAGG
>JANOTW010000883.1:0-8784 GCA_031416575.1 Ferruginibacter sp. | reverse complement strand
GGCTGTTTCGAAAGTATGCCCGTATTTATTATGCGGTTACTTACTGTAAAGAATTTGTTGAGGTTTAATTCAAACTAAAGTATTGGCTAATAGGAACTATAGTAGCGGCCTTGTGCGTATAAGTGGAAATATAATTTAATTTGCGGCAGTAGTAACAAGGAAGACACAGGGCTGGAGCCCTGCGCCTGATGGAAAGCCTTCCTTTATTTCATTTACAAAACTCTCAATTGGTACGCCACCACGGGCAGGCTGTGCTGCAATGCCCACGCCTCATTCCTGCGCCTGGAAGAAAGCATCCTTTTTCCTTATTCATCTTTACTCACTCATCACTCATCACTCATCACTCATCACTCCTCACTCCTCACTCCTCACTCCTCACTCATCACTCATCACTCATCACTCATCACTCCTCACTCATCACTCATCACTCATCAACTCATCACTCATCACTCATCACTCATTTTTCATACACCAGGTAAGCCCAGGGCTGCATGTCAAATGATTTTTGTGTGGTAAAATCATGTTTGGTTTTGTTAAATACATCCGTATAATTCCCCGCCACATGCTCATCCGCTACTACACAACTAACAGCCTCTTTACTCATATTCAACAATACCAAAACTTCCCGGTTACCGTTTTTACGCAGGTAGGCCATTACATTATTTTCCGCATTTGTTTTTAAGCGTATGGTGGTGGCGGCAGGGTCACCGGCCCTTAAAGCAGGATTGGTTTTACGGAGGTTTAATAAGGTTTTATAAAAATCATGCAACTCATATTTGCCATTCCATTCTATCACATCTTTTTCAAAAAACTTCAATCGTTTCAGGTTGGGCAACTCCTGCCCGCTATAAATAAGGGGGATGCCTTCCCAGGTAAAGCTGTTTACTGCTAAGGCTTTGGCCGCATCGCCGTATTTTTCATACTCTGTTCCGTTCCAGCTATTCTCATCATGGTTGGTGGTGAACCATAATTTAATTCCACTCACCCTGTCATACTGATGCAATACGCTATCCAATGTTTTTATATCCTGGTTCTTTTTATAAAAATCTTCCGTTTTATGCATCCATGTCCAGGTATAGCATGCGTCGAATGCCTGGTAATAAGCAGGATTTTCTAACGGGTCGCTTTCCGCCAGCCAAAACAGGGTTTTTGTTTTCTCCAGTTCTTCCCTTGCTTCCAGCCAAAAATCCAGCTCTACCCAAAAAGCCAGGTCGCAGCGATACCCATCAATATCACATTCTGTTACCCAATATTTCATGGCATCAATCATCGCTTTTCTTAATGCAGGGTTTTTAAAATCCAGTTCAATGATATCATCCATTCCACTTGCGATCTTAAAGTCGTTGGTAGCCGAATCTTTTTGAAAATATTCAGGATGTGTTTTTGTCCACACATGGTCCCAGCCTGTATGGTTGGCCACCCAGTCAATGATTACTTTAAAACCCATTTCGTGCGCTTTTTTTACGAATGCCTTAAAATCATCCAGCGTGCCAAATTCAGGACTGATAGCCGTATAATCACTGCACGCATACTGACTGCCCAGGTTGCCTTTTTTATTTTTTTGGGCTATAGGTGTTATTGGCATAAACCACAATGTGGAAACACCCATTTCCCTTAGCCTTGGCAATTCCTTTTGAAAGGCATTAAACGTACCTTCTTTACTATATTGCCGAAGATTTACTTCATATACATCTGTATTATGGATCCAGCCGGCTTTTTTAAATGTCATATTTTTAATAATTTTTTTTGTTTCGTTAGATGTTTGTGTGGTGTTATTACAAGCCAGCAATAAGATGCCGCACATAATAAACAGGCCTATTTTTTTCATGCAAACAATTTGATCAAAAGTAAGCTGGAATATTGAAAATACAGCAATCGCATTAATAAGGGGTGTATCCAAAATCGTGGCCCAGGGTTGCCAACCTTTCATATACCCTAATTATTTAAAGGCCCTTTGCCAAGGTTGGCAACCCTTCAGGAATGGAGCGATAATTTGGGGTACACCC
Organism: Ferruginibacter sp.; assembly: GCA_031416575.1. Classification (GTDB taxonomy): domain Bacteria; phylum Bacteroidota; class Bacteroidia; order Chitinophagales; family Chitinophagaceae; genus Ferruginibacter. The sequence goes on along the minus strand of JANOTW010000883.1, from coordinate 6,778 downwards.
GGGCATATTGCTCTTACAATATTGTATTTCCAATTATTACGTGGGAAATGTTCCCCAATGATATTCGGCACAAGAGGGCGTCCACGATACGCTGCGCTATCGGGATGTACCAATGCAAGGATGAACCACATAGCTTCCTGGCCCGGACAAAAAAGATAAAAAACAAATGCTGTAAGGTTATATCATTGATGTAATTTCTTTCTGCTAAGGTTGGCCAAAGGTGTTTAAAATCGTTTCCCGCAATGGGTATCGTAAAACTAATACCTTATCCAGCGCCATAAAGTAACAATTAGCATTAATAAGTATCAACATTGTACCTTTGCGCCTGTTATAAAAACAGACATGAAACAATTTAATGTTCCCATTATTTACCGCAGCCCGTTAATAGCGGCTATTAAAAATAAAAGAAAGCTCCAGGATAAAATGAAGAAGGATTTTAGCCCTGCCCTGCTTGATTTTGGCCCTGTTCAAATATATCTTGCCCGGCATTTCGGCTTTTGTTATGGAGTGGAGAATGCCATTGACATCGCCTTTCGTACCATTGAAGAAAACCCAGGCAAACGAATATTCCTGCTGAGCGAAATGATACACAATCCACAGGTAAATGCCGACCTGCAGCAAAGGGGCGTTCAATTTTTACAGGATACCTGCGGTAAGCAAATCGTGCCATTTGAAACAATTACAAAAGATGATGTCGTAATCATTCCCGCCTTTGGTACTACGCTGGCCATTGAAGAAAAATTGAATGCGATTGGAATACAAACCGAAAAATATAATACCACCTGCCCCTTTGTAGAAAAGGTTTGGAACCGCAGCGAACAGATAGCCCGAAAAAAATATAGCGTAATAGTGCATGGTAAACCAACCCATGAAGAAACAAGGGCTACCTTTTCCCATGCCGCTATCAATACACCAACCGTAGTGGTGAATGATATGGAAGATTCCATTGCTTTAAGTAAATATATTACAGGGGAAAAAACGCCTTCCGGATTTTACACGGAATTCAAAGGCAGGTTTTCGGAAGGGTTTGATGTGGAAAAAGATCTTCAAAGATTTGGAGTGGTCAATCAAACCACCATGCTGGCCAGCGATACGCAGGCAATTTCCGATTTCCTGAAGCAGGTAATGATCAGTAAATACAATTTGACCGAAGCAACCATTGAAGAACGGTTCGCAGATACCAGGGATACCCTTTGCTACGCCACCAATGATAACCAGACAGCCGTGTATGGGCTTTTACAAACAGATGCGGACCTGGCCATTGTGGTGGGCGGGTATAACAGCAGCAACACTTCTCACCTGGTGGAATTGTGTGAAGAAAAGTTACCCACCTATTTTATCAACTCGGAAGACAAGATCATTTCACCGGCGGAAATATGTCATTTTGATTTTCATAAAAAAATTGAAACGGTTACCCTCAACTATTTACCGGCAAGGCAACCGGTTAAAATATTATTGACCAGCGGCGCCAGTTGCCCCGATGCGATGGTAGAAGGTGTGATAAGTAAATTGGTTTCTTTTTTCAAGGCTGAAAAAAATATGGAAAAGGTTTTAGAGGAGTTTAAATGATACAATTCACTTGCTATAAGGTTATATCAGGATGACCTTTGAAAGTATGGCCTTAGGTTTACCAGGCATGATACAATCCGCTTCAAGATTTCTTCAATAGATAATTCGCTGTAAAAAATAAGTCATCATAAAATAATAAAAGTGGTTTGTTTAAGAATTTTGTACCAGGCATTTAATTTTCATGGCATCATCGTTGCGTCGCACACTTGTACTGCATACCATTGGGGAGCTTGCTTACGTTATAAATTAATAAACCACAATACGGTTATATGACATCTATAACAAAAGTTGAAAAAGGTTGCCAACCTTAAAACCGCATGTACATTATTTAAGGGTATTTCTAAAAACCTTCCTTATCCTCTCCCTTGGAGAGGAATTAAAGGTGAGGTTAAAACAACTACACAGGTTTTAGGGATGCCCTTGATTAACAACACAATTAATGTTCCCCAAAGGTATATTGTACAAGAGGGCGACGCAACGATGTTGAGAAATGAAATATAGTTTGGACAAAAAACTGTATTGCGAAATCCCGATTTTTTTCGGGAATGCCATGAAATACTTCAGCCCGGACAAAAAATAAAAATAATTAAAACTGAAAAATAATCACGAAAAAAACAAATGAATATGCTGTTAAAAAAATCCGTAAACATCCTTACTGCTTTGCTCATTCCGGCTTTAATGATAGGCCAGGCAAAAAAAGTAACCCTGTCAGGCCAGGTAAAAAATAAGGCAAATAAAACAGCGCTACCTTATGTTAATGTAGTTTTAGCCCTGGAAAAAGACAGCAGTTTTATTGCTGGTACCGTAACGAATGAAGAGGGCCGTTTCACCATAGCGAATGCAGCGCAGGGTACTTATATGCTTACGCTATCTTATGCCGGCTATCACGCAATAAAACTACCGGTACTGGTTGGACGATTGAGTGAGTTCCTGGACTTGTCGGTCATGGAAATGGAGGAAAACACCCAGGCGCTTCAGGCAGTAGTGGTGAGCGCAACACAGGAAACAGTGTCGGATAAAATGGATAAGAAAATATTTTCCGTAAGCGCCAACATCAGCCAGGGCGGCGGTTCCGTGTTGGAATCCATGAAAAACCTGCCAGGCATTACCATAGCTGAAGGTGGCAAGGTATTATTAAGGGGAAGCGATAAAGTAACCGTATTGATTGATGGCAAACAAACGGCGCTTACCGGATTTGGCAACCAGGCAGGACTGGATAATATTCCTGCATCGGCCATTGATAAAATTGAAATAATCAATAACCCATCTTCAAAATATGATGCGAATGGCAATGCCGGGATCATCAACATTATTTACAAGAAAAGCAGGCAGCAGGGATTTAACGGCAAAGCCGGGCTAACCGCCGGACTGGGCGCTTTGAGGCAGAAGAAGGAAAACTTTCCAACCATCAGGCCGCAATATCAAAACACGCCAAAATTTAACCCTTCTCTTTCATTGAATTATCGAAAGAACAAAGTCAATGTCTTTTTCCAGGGTGATTACCTGTATAATAAAACGCTGAACAGGAACGAATTCGCCGATCGTTTTTATGCCAATGGCGACACCATCAGGCAGCAGGTTAAAAGAAACAGGATCACAACCGTGGGTACTTTCAAGGGTGGATTGGATTGGTATATCAATGCTGATAATTCCCTGACCTTTTCGGGTTTGTATAGCAACGAATATGTAAGGGACAATGGCGACATTCCTTATTTCAATGGCAAGTTGACACAACGGCTACGGCTATGGCAGTTTTACGAAGATGAAGTAAACAGTGCGGCTACTGCATCCGCTGCTTACCAGCATAAATTCAAGCAGCCCGGGCACCTGCTTAATGTAGGCTTGAACTACACTTTCCACAGGGAGGATGAAAAATATTTTCTTACCAACATTATGCCCGCGTTTACCGGCAGGGATACCTTCATGCTGATAGCGGATGAAAATGTAACTGATCTTAATATTGATTATGTACGCCCATTGAAACATGGCAGGATAGAAACCGGAACTAAATTCCGCTGGCGATTTATTCCAACTAACATGCGTTTTTTCCCCGGCCAGAATTCTCCATTGGATGTAAACGCGGCGGGCTATGCGAAGTATAATGAGATCATCCCGGCGGTGTATGGCAACTATGTTTATGAAAGCAAAAAATTTGAACTGGAAGCTGGCCTGCGCCTTGAATATGTAAACCTGCAATACACGGTAAACCCCAATCACAATACTTACAAGAGTGACGGGTATAATTATTTGCAACCCTTCCCCAGCCTGCGCCTGGGATACAATGTATCTGACAAAAGCAAATTCTCGTTTTTCTACAACAGGCGCGTTGACAGGCCAGATGAAGGTGATATCCGCATATTCCCGAAATACGATGAGCCCGAAATTTTAAAAGTAGGTAACCCGGCGCTTCGCCCCCAGTTTACACAATCCTTTGAGTTGGGTTACAAAAACAACCAGGGCAAAGGCTATTTCTATAGCGCTTTATACCACAGGAGAACGAAGGATGCCATTACCAGGATTGGCACCCTGGCGCCGGGAAGCAATATTATTTATTCCCTGTTTCAAAATGCGAAAAATGCTTACAACACGGGTATGGAAATGATATATAGCCAGGATGTATCCAAAGCATTTTCTTTCAACATTAACCTGAATGGCTATCACAATACCATCGGGGCGTTCACCGTTCAAAATAAATATCCTGTACCCGTTACATTTAGTGCAGGCAAGGAAACGAACTTTTCAGGCAATATAAAATTGAATGGTATTTTTCACTTGCCAAAAAGCCTGGATATACAGCTTACCAGTATTTACCTGGCGCCCGATATAATTCCGCAGGGAAAGATTGCGGAAAGATTTTCCATAGATGTGGGTTTTAAAAAAGCCATTCAAAAAGGAAAGGGTGAATTGTTTTTCAATGCAAGCGACCTGTTGGGAACACTCCGCGTTAAAAAGGAAATTAATGGAAATGGGTTCAAGTTTATTACTGCCGATTATTATGAAACACAGGTGATACGATTGGGGTATAGTTACAAGTTTTAATTTTTATTGATGGTGTAATCACAAAGGCCGGCAATTTGCAACCATTTTTTGTCCGGGCTAAGAAGCAATGAGGAACATCGTTGCGTTGCCCTCTTGTACTTAATACCATTGGGGGGCTTTAATTGCGTTATACCGGGCGGTTCATTTATGGGCCACCAGCCAAGGGAAGCCCGCCGGGTGGTCGGTGGCCCGCCGGCCACGTTCCTGATAACAGTAGCGACAATTAATATACACCATTGTTAACTTACCGACAACCAATAAAAAATGACCGCAAATTTTCAGGGTCAAGCTCTCCTCTCCTTCGGAGAGAGCCTGTCCCGATTTTTCGGGAGGTTGGGGGTGTGGTTAAGCGTAGGAATAAGCTGACCAATATTAATTAACTGCCATCCATTCATTTTGAAAAAGTGTATAGTTCTTTTGTTGCGCCACCAGAGCAGGACGAATTTGAAATGCACCCTAACAAAACATCATCCGTTTGGATAAAAAATAAAAAAGTAAATTTGAATATTAAATAAGGGAATAATGTACGGAGAAGCAAAAAAATTACATCTGATAGAAGAGATTCTCAAAATTGAGGATGATGTTCTATTAGATGAGGTGGAAAAAGTCATCACCAAAAATAAGTTGCCTGCTGTAAATGGTAAAAGTTTTAAAGATTTTGCCGGGATATGGACAGCAGTAGAAGCAGATGAGATGAAACAAATTATTGAAGACAGTTGTGAACAAATCAATCCTGATGACTGGAAATAAATTATTGTTAGATACCAATATTGTAATTGAGTTATTTAAAGGCGATAAGCAAATACTTGCTGTATTAGAAGAGCAGGAAAGTGTTTATATACCAACGGCAGTTTTGGGTGAATTATATTTAGGCGCTTACCGTTCTGCCAATATTCAAAAGAAGATACATGAAATCAAAAATTTTTTACTGAAGTGTATTGTTTTAGATACCGGTTATACCACTGCTGAAAATTATGCTGTAATTAAAACAGCCCTGCTTAATAAAGGTAAACCCATACCTGAGAATGATATATGGATAGCTGCAACGGCCATGCAATATCAACTCCCACTTTATACCCATGACAAACATTTTGCTGAAGTAGAAGGAATTAGATTAGCGTAATCCCTTTAGCATTTTTGGCAGCATCTCCTTGTACCATTATTAGTTCAAGTATTAAAAATTCATGATTGGAGCAAGTTTCTACGTCCCACCATCCGTGAAACCCAACAATATAAAAGAGCTTTTAATATTTGCTACCCCTGCATCAAACCAAAGCATCCCATAAAATTTCCACCGGGTGCAATGCGATTCTATTTGTTCCATCTTTTATCTGGTGCCTGCAGGAAGTGCCCGATGCGGCAATCAATATATCGGCAGAAAAATTGCGTACCGCAGGAAATAATACCAGTTCCCCTACCTGTTGCGATACTTCATAATGTTCCACCTCGTACCCGAAGGAACCCGCCATACCACAACAACCGGAAGGGATAAACTGTACCTGGTAATTTTCCGGAAGGCTGAGCATGCTATTACTAAAATGCTGTGATGATAAAACTTTCTGGTAACAATGGCCATGCACGGCTACCGTCCGTTTTTCTTTTGTAAACATTTCTTTTTTGATATGCCCCTTCCCTGCTTCATTGGATATAAATTCTTCGATGGTGAAGCTATGCTTAGCTAATTGTACGGCTTTTTCCTTATTGGACGGGTTCGCCAGGTCTATATATTCATCCCTGAATGTAAGGATAGTGGAAGGCTCCACTCCTACTATTGGATTCTCCTCCGTTACCACCTCAGACAATAGCCTGATATTTTGATTAGCGATCTGAGCGGCTTTCTTTACCAAACCCTTGGATAAATAAGTTCGTCCGCTTTCAACATGGTCTGGTATGCTTACTTCGTAGCCCAGCAACTCCAATAGCAGGATCGCTTTCTTACCAATTTCAACATCATAATAATTGGTGAACTCATCACAAAAAAAATTTACTTTTCTTCCCTTATTAATATCATTTTTAATCCTTTTTTTGTACCATGCCGCCAGGGTAGTATCCGCTAACAAAGGCATTGTCCTTTCAGGGTGAAAGCCTATAATCCGGTTTGCCAATTTTCTAAGTGTATCATTACCGAAAACCAAGTTATACGCCCGGGGAAATACGGATGCCAGTTTCA
>JANOTW010000882.1:0-4842 GCA_031416575.1 Ferruginibacter sp. | reverse complement strand
ACAAGCTATTAGTAATGTATTGATGCCCCTGTTGCTGGAGACTGCGGAAGATGGCGGTATTGATAATGTGGTTTGGTATAAAATAAATATCCGCAGCGGTATTTATTTGTTTAAAGGAAGCCTTACCAATTTTTATTTAAGCGAACGGTTTGATTTAAAATATACCGATCTCAATTTGTTGATAGCCAGTAAGCGATAAATACAATGTCTGATGTCTGATTTTTTGATGTTTGATTTTAGGAGTTGCAACACGCCAGACATCAGGTGCCATGTATATTAAAATCAATTAATTAAACTAAAATTTTTTATATGAATCATTTGGTTTCCAAAGGCGATAAAAAATACACGTTTGCTGAATATATGGCAATGGAGGAAACAAGTGTGGAACGCCATGATTTTTATCATGGAGAGTTATATGCCATGGCTGGGGATACCGCTAATCATCACAAAATTGCCCAAAACATTAACGCGGCTCTATTTAACAAGTTTAAACCGGATGGATGCTTTGTTAGCCTTTAGAGAGTAAGATTAGAACTAGCGGAAGACATTTTTTATTTATATCCTGATGTTTTTTAACCTGTGATGAAAGAGATAAAAAAAATAATTTGTTTAAAAAATTCCCATCAACCATTATTTGTATTTTCCAATCTCCACCACCTCCTCACAAAAATCATATTCCTGCAAATCATTGCTACTAATAATGACCAATTTATCCGAAGTATAATTATCTATCAACCGCTTATACAATGCAATACCATCCACATCCAAATTGGTAGCAGGCTCATCCAATAAAAGTACAGGCGTAGTACAAAAGAATGCCTGTGCTAATTTCAGCCGCTGTTTCATGCCGCTGCTGTAATAACGTATTTGCTTGTTGGCAGCTTTTTCAAGGCTTATGGTGGCAAGTATTTCTTCTTTGCTGCAAGCCAGGGATTTGAATTGGTGGTGAAAGCATAGAAACTCATTTGCCGTCATTTCTTCAATCAATTCCAAATATGGGGCTGCGATAGCTATGTGCCGATAACAATTTTCTTCAGGTAATAGCTTGCCTTTAAATGTCATCTGAATACTGCCTTCATTGTGTGTGAGTGCTCCGGCTATTACCTGTAGCAAGGTTGATTTACCTGAGCCATTAGCGCCAGTGATTGCATATTTTTTCCCTGCAATAAATTCATGATCAAAGTGACGGAATATCCACTCCCTGTTGTATCGCTTGCCGGTATTGGTTAGGGTGATCTGCATTTTTTTCGTTGCCTATAGGTATAACGTACAAGAGTGCGACGCAAGGATGACGCCATGAAAAGCCGAAGTTCGGTACAAAATATTTTTACTTATTCTTATTGGACAGTTGGACTATATTTTTATTATAACTTTTAGTGAAATACCGGGATATTTACTCATCATCCATACTACCCTTGGTAAATCGTTTGATGATGCCCCTGCCACTTTCACGGATAAACGTAACTATTTCATCTCTTGCATCCGTGGCGGGCAATTCTTCCTCAATAAAATTAAGCGCCTGCGAAGTATTCATTGATTTGTTATAAATGATACGGTAAATATCCAGTATCTGGTTGATGCTGTCTAAAGAAAAGCCCCTGCGTTTTAATCCAACTGAATTTACGCCTGCATAACTTAATGGGGTTCGTCCTGCTTTAATATACGGTGGCACATCTTTACTTACTAAGCTGCCGCCACTCACAAAAGCATGTTGCCCTATTTGTACAAACTGGTGTATGGCACACATGCCACCCAATATCGCAAAATCCCCTACAGTAACATGACCAGCCATCTGCGTATTATTACTGAGGATGCAATTATTACCTACCTCGCAATCATGAGCAATATGACAGTAAGCCATGATGAGACAATTGTTTCCAACCCTGGTGGCCCAGCGATCCTTACTGCCACGGTTAACCGTTACAAATTCACGGATGGTGGTGTTGTCGCCAATTTCTACGGTGGTAGCTTCGTTGTCAAATTTAAGGTCCTGCGGAATAGCAGCGATCACTGCACCTGGAAAAATGCGGCAGTTTTTGCCAATCCTTGCACCCTCCATAATGGTTACATTGCTGCCAATCCAGGTGCCTTCCCCAACTTCTACGTTTGGGTGAATAACACTGAATGGATCAACTTTTACATTGGTGGCAAGTTTTGCGTTGGGATGGATGTATGTATGCGGATGGATCATTTTTTAATTAGCTAATTAGCTAATTTGATAATTTATTAGAATTAAAGAGAATTTTGTATTTTGAACGTGTTAATGAAATTAAATCTCCATTAGCAAATTAGCTAATTACGTTTAACCAACTGCGCAGTTAAATCCCCCTCCGTACAAAGCTTGCTGCCTACATACACGCTACCCCTCATTACACATATGCCCCGGCGAATTGGTTCTATGAGTTCCATCTTTAAAATCATGGTATCGCCGGGTACCACTTTTTGCTTGAATTTACAATTCTCTATTTTTATGAAATAAGTATCATATTTGCCTTCCGGCATGGCATTAATGCAAAGAATACCGCCTGTTTGAGCCAATGCTTCTATCTGCAAAACGCCCGGCATTACAGGGTTACCCGGAAAATGGCCCTGGAAAAAAAATTCATTGAACGTTACATTTTTTATGCCCACTATTTGCTTATCCGTTAGTTCGATTATTTTATCTACCAATAAAAATGGATAACGGTGCGGCAGTGTAGCTTCTATTTGCTGTAATGTGTATATCGGCGGCTGATTGGGATCGTAAACAGGAATATTCCTTGTGTGCTTATTCTTTTTAATGTATTGCTTTATTTTTTTAGCGAAAGCCACATTGCTGCTATGGCCTGGCCGGTTGGCGATAATGTGGCCTTTCACTGCATAACCGATCAGTGCCAGGTCCCCCACTATATCCAGCAGCTTATGCCTTGCCGGCTCGTTTGGAAAGCGTAATTCAAGGTTATTCAGGTATCCTTCACTTTTTACTTCCATTTTTTCCTTGCCAAAGGCTTTTGCCAGACGGGCCATTTCTTCTGTTGTCAGGGGCTTGTCAACCACCACGATCGCATTATTGATATCCCCGCCTTTTATCAGGTTATTATCAAGCAACGCTTCCAGCTCATGCAAAAAACAAAAAGTGCGGCAGGGCGCTATTTCCGTTTTAAATTCTTTCATGCTTTTTAAACTTGCATGCTGGGTACCCAGCACCGGGGAATTAAAGTCAATCAGTGTAGTAATTTTATAATTGGTAGAAGGTAGTGCGGTTATTTCCACCCTTTTCTCTTCATCGTAGTACGAAATATTGGTATCAATACTATACCATGCTTTGGCGGCATCCTGTTCTGCCACCCCTGCTTCCTCAATAATTCCAACAAAAGGTTCGCTGCTTCCATCTATAATTGGAATTTCGGGGCCGTTTATTTCTATCAGGCAATTATCAACGCCCATGCCTACAAGCGCCGCCAGTATATGTTCTACGGTACTTACTTTAGCATCACCTAATTCAAGGGTGGTTCCCCTGGAAGTATCGGTTACCAGGTCGCAATCGGCTTTTATTATAGGCTTTCCGGGCAGGTCCACCCGTTGAAACTGGAAACCAAATCCAGGATTGGCCGGCTTAAGCGTCATATCTACATTGATACCTGTATGAAGCCCGGTACCGGAGATACATACTTCCGAAACCAAAGTATGTTGTTTATCAGGGTTGAAATTTGCATCCATGCTTTTCTTCAAGATTTTGGCAAAGATATTTAATTTTATATGCCCATGCTATTGAAAAAGAAAAGTAAGCGATCGCAAAGATTTAAAAATAGCATTTAGCGACACATTCGTCTGAAAATGATTTTTTTACCGGCATTATATCCCTGGCCAGCATTGTTGTGCCACTCTTCTATACAACCATTCTTTTTTTTGTCCGGGCAGAAGAATTTCATGGCATTCCCGATAAAAATCGGGATTTCGCAATACAGTTTTTTGTCCAAGCTATATTTCATTTCTCAACATCGTTGCATCGCCCTTCTATACAACCATTCTTTTTTTTTTGTCCGGGCTGTGAAGCTATGATGATCATCGTTGCGTCGCCCTCTTGTACTGCATACCTATGGGGATCTTTTATTGCGTTTTGAAGCATCCCCATGTCCTTTCAGGAAATAATTTTTTACAGCTTTCAGGTTCGGGCACAAGAGGACGCTTGCGACAAAAGAAAGTATCTCAAATTATTGCCTCATTTTATAAGGGTTGCCAACCTTGTGAAAAGCTTTTTGAATTGTTAGAGAATAAAAAGGTTTGCAACCCTTGCGGAGAAACTGGGATTTACTCCATACAATTGGGCATCTTTTCTCAGGTTGTTATGAACGAAACATCAACCACGGTTTATTTGGGTACTCTTGTACTGAATACCATTGGGGATCTTTAATTGCGTTATACCGGGCGGTTCATCAGGCGCAGTTAATGAACTGGCAGAAGACCTCCCCTTCAGGGGCCGGGGGCAAAATAGGGCCTTCAAATTATGCCTCCCTTAAAAACAGTTCGCCTTTTGAAAATAAATGACCTGTAAATTTTACCTCCCGATGCATCGGGATTATTAGCGAAACATCAGCAGATCTTATTTGGGTACCCTTGTACTGAATACCATTGTGGATCTTTACCCCCCGATGCATCGGAGATAATTAGCGAAACATCAGCCGCGGCTTATTTGGGTACTCTTGTGCCGCATACCATTGGGGGTCTTTTATTGCGTTATAGATTAGCCATCTTGCCAAAACCTCACAGGTACCGCATACCATTGGGATATTTTATTACGTTTTATTCAGGATTATAAATTTTCGGAAGATTAATATTTGCCCATTTAAAGGCAGGCACTCT
>JANOTW010000881.1:0-4327 GCA_031416575.1 Ferruginibacter sp. | reverse complement strand
CCCGCTTTTGTTTCAATTCGGATAAGTACCGGGTTGCTGCCTTTTTGTTTTTCCTGGAGCATGGCAGCAAACTTAAAAGAGTGGGCGGGTACCACCCGGTCATCATGATCGGCCGTAGTGATGAGTGTGGCAGGGTAAGCTGCTTCCTTCACATTGTGCAGCGGGGAGTATTTGTAGAGGTAGCCGAACATTTCCTTACTGTCACCTGATGTGCCATAATCATAAGCCCAGCCTGCTCCTGCTGTAAATTTATGGTACCGCAACATATCCATTACGCCCACTGCCGGAAAGGCTACTTTGCACATACCAGGTTGCTGGGTGATACATGCACCCACTAATAAACCACCATTGCTGCCGCCTTCAATGGCCAGCATTTCACGGGAAGTATATTTATTATCAACCAGGTATTGGGCGGCTGCAAAAAAATCATCGAATACATTTTGTTTTTTTGTTTTAATCCCCTGCTCGTGCCATGTCTCTCCGTATTCGCCGCCGCCCCTTATATTGGGTACGGCATAGATACCGCCATTTTCCAATAATATAATATTCGATGTGCTGAAAAACGGGGTGATACTGGCGCCAAAGCCACCATAAGCATACAACAGGCAAGGGTTCTTTCCATTTAGTTCAATCCCTTTTTTATGGGTAATGATCATCGGGATTTTCGTGCCATCTTTTGAAGTGTAGAATACCTGTGTGGATTCATATTCTTCCGGTTTGAATTGTACGGTTGGTTTCTTGTACAAAACTGTTTCGCCGGTTTCAAGGTTTAGTTTGTAAATAGTATATGGCGTGGTATAGGCCGTAAAGCCATAGTACAAATCCTTATGATTTTTTCTGGCAGTAAAACCATTGGCGCTACCCAATCCGGGCAATACGATCTCACGGATTTGTTTACCCGTCTTATCATTTTGATATACTTTGGTTACAGCATCTTTCAAGTAAGTGCAAAAAATATAGCCTCCGGCGGAGGAAGCATTGAGTACTTCCGGCCTGGCCTCCACCATTGTTTTCCAGTTAGCCTCCGCAGGATTGCCAATGGGTGCGGCCACTAATTTGGCGGTAGGGGCATTTCTATCCGTCTGAATGTAAAAATTAATATCATCCACATCCACTATCGCGTGTTGGTTCTTCGTATCGGTTATAACAGCAAGCAAGGCCGCATTGGGTTTAGTTAGATCAAGGATATGTATTTCATTGCCATAAGTAGCATTTGCCCCATAAATAATCAGCCATTTTTCATCTTCGCTTACGCCGGCCCAGATATAGCGTTTGGGTTGTGAAGCTCCCCCATAAATGAGCTTGTCTTCTTTTTGCGGAGTACCCATTTTGTGATAATATAGTTTATGTATGTCCGTTACCCCGGCAAGAAAACTGCCTTGTTTTGGCCGGTCGTAGGTACTGTAATAAAAACCATCATTCCCCTTCCAGCTTGCCGAACCGAATTTAATATCCTGCAGGGTATCACCCACCTGCTTTTTTGTAGCGGCATCCATTACAATCATTTTTTGCCAGTCGCTGCCGCCCTCCGAAATATTGTAGGCTGCAACAGATCCGTCTTTTGAAAAATTAATTCCGGAAAGGGAAGTGGTGCCATCTTTTGAAAATGTATTGGGGTCTAAAAATAATTCGGCGGCGCCACCATCCCCGCTTTCCCTGTACATGACCGATTGGTTTTGCAAGCCCGAATTTTTATTATAATATATGTAATTCCCTTCCCTGGTTGGAGCCGAAAATTTTTCATGATTAAAGAGGTTCTCATATCGCTTGCCAATGGCTTCCCTGAAAGGAATTTGTTTCAGGTAATTTTCGGTTACTTCATTTTCGGATTTTACCCATGCCCCCGTTTCAGCGCTGGTATCATTTTCAAGCCATCGGTAGGGGTCGGCTACTTCCGTGCCAAAATAATTGTCTTTTACAAGTGTGTCTTTTTTTGTGACAGGGTATTTCACATCAATGGATTTGAAATTTGCAATGGTTGATCCGGGGTTATTGTTACAGGCGGCAAGCATGACAATACCGGTTAAAAGGATAAATATTTTCTTCATAACGGTTTTTAATTAAACAGGAAGATAGGTTTTTTTCTGAAATCTTTTGGATGCACCCCCTATACTTCGCAAGGGATAAATTAGCGGCTTTGTTTTTTGTTAAGCGTGTCATTGCGATATCATGTACTGGTTTTAAACAGCCAGCTTATCCGGGCGCATTTTTATTCCTGTTAATTATATTTATAAGGTATGAACTTTTTGGACAAGGGATAAAAACGTTAGGAAAAATTTTTGTCCGGGCTAAGAAGCTATGTGGAGCATCGTTGCATCGCCCTCTTGTACTGAATACCATTGGGGATCTTTAATTGCGTTTTATATTGAGCGATTCTTTGGGCGTAGGTAATGAACTGGCAGAAGACCTCCCCCTTGGGACAATGTTATTTATTTAGGCGAAATTGTTTTTTGTTCCGTATGAACAATATGTGATTAGCAAACGATTAATGTAAATGTTTTTCAGTGTAACTATTAAAAACAATGATAATGTGGAGATATGAGAATTGTACGCAGGTTAAGCCCGGTGCATACCAAATTGTCGCTGGCTGGTGGTACACCAGCCAGGGGTTGGTAGCCCCTCAGTGGTAGGTGTCTCACCGACCACTGGATTTATAGTAAGCGACAATTATATATACACCATTGTTAACTCACTGACAGCCAATATAAAAGGGCTGCGAATTTTTAGGGTCAAGCTCCCCTCTCCTTCGGAGAGAGCCTGTCCCGATTTTTCGGGAGGCTGGGGGTGAGGTCAAACGCAGGGTTAAATGCCCAGATTAAAAACTGCCACCCTGCCAGGTTAAAAGGTGTATGCCGCTTTTGTTGCGCTTTAGAGCAGGATGAATTTGGTATGCACCCGTTAAGCCTAACGGGCTATTCCATTTTTGTACTTTCGTGAAAATCCGGTTTTAAGCCTGGATATTTTCAATTATGGTATTGAAAAATAACCTTATTTTTAATTCCGCGATCATTTAATTATCAACCATATCATGAGCATACCGCCTTCCTCAGCCACCATATCAATCAATAAAATCAAATTCATAATCATTAAAAAAATGTAATCATGAACAAGCAGTTATTATGGGCCGGGCTCTTTTTATTTCCCATCTTTATTTTCTCCTGCAATGAAAAAGCGGGCAATAAGGGAAAAGCAATAGAAATTGCCAATGCAAGCGGCTTTAAGGAATTTTCAAAAATAAAATCCATTGAATTTACTTTTAATGTAGAAAAGGATTCAGCGCATGTTACTGAACGGCGCTGGAAATGGATGCCGCAAGAAAATACTGTCATTTTTTATGACAAAAACGATAGTACGCTTTTCAAAAGAACAGATACTTCCACAAGCGAACTGAAGAAATTGAATGCGCAGTTTACAAATGATGAGTACTGGCTCATCTTTCCCCTGCACCTTCAATGGGATAAGGGTTATACCTTTACGGATAACGATACTGCGAAGGGGCCTGTAACCGAAAAAAAATACCATAAATATACCGTTCAATACAATGCCAGGGATGGCTTTACGCCGGGGGATATGTACGAATTGTATATTGATGACAAAAATATGGTACAGGAATGGGCGTTCCATAAAACAGCCGCCACAGAACCTTCATTAATGACCACCTGGGAAAATTACGAAGATTATAAAGGGCTCAAAATCGCTAAAGAGCATAAAAGTAAAGATGGTAAATTCAGAATGTATTTTACCGGAATTTCTGTAGTGCGATAAAATAGAAATGTAAATTCATACGTAGGGTTATTTATCCCAACCCGCTTGTTATATTCAACGGTGTGAATAAAACAGTAAGTGAATGGAAAATAAAATTGAAAAAATAATCGTAAAAGGAAAGGTAGTTGATACAAATACCCGATGTGTACATTATCATTCACCGCTGGATGTAATTGCCATTAAATTCAAATGTTGTGATCAATATTATCCATGTTACTATTGCCACCACCATGAGGCGGGCCATCCCGCTATAGTTTGGCAAAAGACGGAATTTGATTCAAGTGCGGTCCTTTGCGGGGTTTGTTTAAAAGAGATGACAATCAAAGCGTATAAGGCTTGTAATTACCAATGCCCTTTTTGCGATACGGCATTTAATCCCAGGTGTGCCAATCACGATCACTTTTATTTTGAGGAGTAATGATCAGCATATTTGTGCTGCAGGTAAAATAAATTCTTCCAAAACAAATTTTAACTTTTAACTGTTACAGATTCCTGGCAATCAACTTATACTGCACAAGGGATAAAAACGTGAGGAAAAATTTTTGTCCAGGCAGTGAAGCAA
>JANOTW010000880.1:0-2353 GCA_031416575.1 Ferruginibacter sp. | reverse complement strand
CATTAATCATATTCCTGCCTGCGTATGATTACAATAAGCTTTTAAATGTTTGACTACTTTGTGTCCTTATAATAACGCTTTAAACATTTTTATGGATCAGCTTCAAAAAACTTCCTCCCGCAAAAAGTTCCTGCTATGGGGAGCCACCGTCCTTTCATCGCTCACAGTCTTTCAATTTATTTCTGGCGGCAAGCAGAAAAAAAATGAGACCGTAAAAATGCTCACACAGGATGGAACGCTGGTAGAAGTGGATGTGGAAAAACTGATTGCAGGCAGAAGAAATAAAATTAATGACGATCAGTTGAAAAACTGGGTTAGCAAAAAGTAATACCAAAGGGCTGTTTATTTAAAATAGAATTATGAAAGAAAAAAGCACATCAAGAAGGCAGTTCCTTACTACTGGTATCCTTGCCACTGTTATTGCAGGTTGTTCCACCAAAAAAAATCCATTTGATAGTTATGCGGGTAATGATGTAAAGCCTTCCGGGGAAACCGTGAAGTTGTTATCGGTGGATGGGGAGATCATTGAAATGGATAAGGCCTTTTTAAAACCTGTTCCTGACCTTCCACGCATATCAAACAGTGAAGAGCGGAAAGGGATAGAAGGTAAGAAATTCGTAATGGTCATTGACCTGGGCAGGTGCAAAAATGTAGGCGCTTGCAAAACGGCCTGCAACCATGCACACCAGTTGAACCCCGGGCAAAATTGGATAAAAGTACTTTCAATGCAGGATTCGGATAAGGCCGCACCTTACTGGCAACCCACCACCTGCATGCATTGCGATGAACCGCCCTGTGTAAAGGTTTGTCCGGTGGATGCTACTTTTAAAAGGCAGGACGGAATTGTTTTGATTGATAGCGACCGCTGTATCGGATGCCGTTTTTGTATGGCCGCCTGCCCCTATTCAACCAGGGTTTTCAATTGGCAGGAACCTATTGTTGAAGAATCTGTCGCTTTGCAGCCCTACTCCTGCGAAACCAGCATGCCGCAAAAAATAGGTACGGTGAGTAAATGTGATTTTTGCCCGGATATGGCAAGAAAGGGCGAACTGCCACACTGCGTAACGGCTTGCCCCAATGGTGTTTTCATGTTTGGTGACATGAACGAGGATTCCGTAACAAACGGTGCGGAAACATTTCAATTCAGCCAATTAATAAAAGATAAAGCCGGTTACAGGCTGATGGAAGACCTGGGCACAAAACCCAGTGTGTATTATTTGCCACCGGTTAACCGCAATTTCCCTTTTGAATCAGGATTGGAAAACCAGGATCCTGTTGATCAGCAAAAACATTAAAATTATTTCCCTTGGAAAATCCATCATCATTATCAAGCGAACAAATCATCCGGGACCTGCTTCCTCAAAAATTCGGGAAGCGGGGCATGGCCTGGACAGGCATACTCATCGTTATATGCTTAATTGGCGCCTTTGCTTATTTTCGCCAGCTCAAGAATGGCCTCGTGGTAACCAATATGGGCGACTACGTTTCGTGGGGTATTTATATCTCCAACTTTGTATTCTTCGTGGCCATTAGTTTGGTGGGGTCGCTCATCACTGCCATCTTTCGGCTGGCCAATGTAAAGTGGGCTACGCCGCTTACAAGAATCGCGGAGATCATCGCGGTATCCGCTATCGTATTTGCTTCCCTTATCATCATTGTTGACATGGGCCGCCCCGACAGGATGCTGAACCTGTTTTTGCATGGCCGCATTCAATCACCCATCATGTGGGATGTAATAGTGATTAGCACTTACTTCATCATTAGTTTATTATTGTTGTATTTTCCTTTATTGCCCGATCTTAAAATACTGATCAAATTCAAGGAAAAATCAGGCAAAGCCCTCAACAAATTATACCGTTTCCAGGGCTCATTCTGGAAAGGGACCGCTGAGCAGTTTAAGATTAGTGAAAGGGCTATAACCATTCTTTGCATAGCCATCATACCTGTTGCTTTTAGTATTCACACCGTTACTTCCTGGTTGTTTGCAACCACCTACCGGCCCGGGTGGGACAGCACCAACTTTGGGGCTTACTTTATATCAGGGGCCTTCCTCGTAGGGTCTGGCGGCGTGGTGGTGGCCATGTATGTATTCAGGAAATTCTACCAGCTTGAAAAGTATATCACAGAAATGCATTTTGAAAAAATGGGAAGGATCGTGGTTATGCTTGCGCTGCTGTACCTGTACTTTAATATAAATGAATACATGGTGCCGGCTTTCAAAATGAAGAAGGCGGAGGAAGGCCATTTGGCGGGATTGTTAACCGGTGATTTCGCGGTGATGTTTTGGTTTGCCATTATGGTGGGCATGATCATCCCTGTGTTTATGATGATATTCAAAAAAGGAAGAAAGCCG
>JANOTW010000879.1:0-2127 GCA_031416575.1 Ferruginibacter sp. | reverse complement strand
GCAGGAAATGCCGGAATCATTAATATAAGGTTGAAGAAAAATAAAAGTTTTGGTACAAACGGTTCTGTCAATGCAGGCTATGTGCAGGGTGTTTATCCAAAATATAATGGCGGACTCAACCTGAACCATAGAAATAAAAGTATCAACGTATTTGGTAATTACAATTACAACAATGGTAAAAACCTGATGACATTTACTTCGAATAAAGAACAGTTCGATACTTTATTTGCCCAGTCTAACAGATTTGTTTTTAATAACAATACACATGGTTTTAAAGGGGGAATAGATTATTTCATCAATGCTAAAAGTACAATTGGAGCAGTGGTAAGCGGCAACCTGGCAAACAATGATTTTAATACTTCCGGCCCGATGTATTTTACTTATATGCCCACTAACCAGCTGGTGAAAATTCTGAAGGCTACCAATACCAACGATATGCAGCGGGATAATATGAACACTAACCTCAATTACCGTTATACAGTATCGGGTGGTACTGATTTAAATATTGATGCTGATTATGGGTTCTTTAAAATCAGGTCAGACCAGTATCAACCTAATTATTATTACCTCGCAGACGGCATTACAGAAACCAGCCGGGTTATTTATAACATGCTTTCGCCAACAGATATTAAAATATATTCTTTTAAAACAGACTATGAACAGAATTTCAAAGGAGGCAGGTTAGGTATTGGCGGAAAAGTTAGTGTAGTAAACACCGACAATGATTTTAAACGTTACGATGTTTATTCAAACAATAAAAAATTGGATACTGCCAAGAGTAACAGATTTGACTATAAAGAAAATATCAATGCTCTGTATGTGAACTATAACAAGCAGTTGAAAAAAGGAATAATGATACAGTTTGGTGTACGGGCAGAGAACACTCATTCAAAAGGGATCTCTACCGGGTTTAAAAAAGTAGCCAACAATTGGGTAGGATATGATTCTACATTTAAAAGAGATTACACAGACTTTTTTCCAAGTGCTGCATTGACGTTTAACAAAAACCCGATGAAGCAATGGACAATTGCATATAGCCGTCGCATTGACCGCCCGGCTTACCAGGATTTGAATCCGTTTGAATTTAAGCTGAATGAATATGCTTACATGAAGGGTAATACAGAGCTCAGGCCGCAATACACCAACAGCTTTAGTATAACCAATATTTACAAATACAGACTGACTACAAAACTGAACTATAGCCATGTAAACGATATTTTTGCTCAGTTGCCGGATACAATTGATAAAACAAAAGGCTTCCTGACTAAAAAAAATCTGGCTAACCAGGATATAGTGAGCCTGAGCATCAGCTATCCTTTTCAGTATAAATGGTATAGTTTCTTTGCTACTACCAATGCAAACTACTCACATTATGTAGCGGACTTTGGTGGCGGAAACCGTAAAGTTGATTTGAAAGTGTTCACGGTTACATACTTTATGCAGAACAGTTTCAACCTTGGTAAGGGATGGACAGGAGAAGTAAGTGGTTTATTTCTTTCGCCTTCTGTTTGGCAGGGAGTGATAAAATCAACAGCGATGGGAACCGTGGATCTTGGTTTGCAAAAAACTTTGTTTAAAGGAAAAGGAACGGTGAAGGCCGCTGTCAGTGATATTTTTCAAACGATGAAATGGGGTGGCACATCTGACTTTGCGGGGGTTTACAGCACATTTAAAGGTCATGGAGAATTACCACAGTATAAATTGAATTTTAATTATCGTTTTGGAAGTAACCAGGTAAAAGGAGCAAGGCAGCGTAAATCAGCTGTAGAAGAAGAACTTAAACGTACAGAAAATAATAATGGAATGGGGCAGCAATAATTGATGATAATTTAAAAAGCCTCATCCTTTTTTTAATACAGGATGAGGCTTTTTCATTTGCTATGAAGGTTTCAATATTTTTTTCTCTTAATCAACGTCGCTTTAATAATTCTTACATCTGTCAGCGGTCTTTCCTTACTGGTTTTCACCGCAGCAATTTTATCAACAGTTTCTAAGCCTTTCATTACTTCACCATAAACTGTATAATTTTGATCAAGATGCGGCACGCCGCCAATAGTTTTATAAACTTCACGGTATGCTGCCGGAATTTTTTTCCCCTGCAACCTTCCATTTTCTAAAGAATCAAGA
>JANOTW010000878.1:0-14525 GCA_031416575.1 Ferruginibacter sp. | reverse complement strand
AAGCATATTTTTTGAAAGAAGCAAAAGCAGCGGCGTTGCAGTTACGCAGCCCGCCGGCTGGGGAGGCAAATGCAACGAATTTAAAAGAGAAAACGAATATAGCAGGGCATTTGCGAATAAAACACCTAATCCTAAAAATTTATTCACTTTTTTATCCGTTGCGAAGTATAGTAGCGCTTCAGCCGGTTTCATAAAAAAAAATAAAATCACATTTTCGCCTTTGTGCGGTATAGGTTGTAAACTAAAATAAAAAAGATGAAAAAAATATTTATCGTATCAGGGCTTATATTTTTATTTGCCGCCTGTAAAAATAGCAAAGTGAAAGATACCCGTGATGAGCATGCCGGGCATGGTGATGTTCATTATACCTGCTCCATGCACCCGCAGGTAATGCAGGATAAACCCGGCAATTGCCCTATTTGCGGGATGAAACTGATACAAGCCTCCAAGACTTCAACACCTGATAAGGATGGTTTGCAGTTGAACGAACAACAAATGCAACTGGGTAATATTTTAACAGATACCATCCGCGATGGAATGATGGGCGGCCAGATGGTGCTTACCGCTACACTAAACGCCGACCAGCGTAAAATTAATGCTGTAAGCGCAAGGGTGATGGGAAGAATTGAAAGGCTTTATTTTAAAAACATGGGCGATTATGTTAGAAAAGGGGATAAATTATTTGACATTTACAGTGAAGAACTGAATAGCGCCAAACAGGAATATATTCTGGCGCTGGAAAAACAAAAGATCCTTGACAATTCAATTGTTGATTTTACGGCACTGCTGCAAAGTGCGAAAAACAAGCTTTTATTGTGGGGTTTATCAGAAGCACAAATACAGGAGATAGCTGTTAAAAAAGCTACCACGACTATTACTACTTTTTATAGCCCCGTAGCCGGTTATATTACCACATTAGATATAAGTGAAGGTGAATATTCAATGGAAGGCGGCACTATTGTACGGATAGCGGATTTATCAACCCTTTGGGCGGAGGCGCAGGTTTATACCTCCCAATTATCGCAGATAGATAACAATGCGGTTGCCCTGGTGCAATTTCCCGATTTGCCCGGCAAACAAATAAATGGAAAAATTGAATTTATGAACCCTGAAATTAACCCACAAACACGCATAAACCTGCTGCGTATAAATGTACCCAACCCCGGAAACCTGTTGAAGCCGGGCATGCCAGCTTATGTTACGATAAAAGGTAAACAGGTAAATACATTGACCTTACCTTCTGATGCGGTACTCCGCACGGGAACCGGCGTATCTGTGTGGGTACAAACCGGTACCCGGTCCTTCAAAAGCAGGATGGTTGAAATTGGTATGGAAGATGGAGACAGGGTCCAGATAAAATCAGGCCTTCAACCCGGGGATATTGTTGTGATCAGCGGGGCGTATTTATTAAACAGTGAATTTATTTTTAAGAAAGGCGCTAATCCGATGGAGGGAATGAAAATGTAATGGGAAAGGCTGTTTGGGGTTATAACATTATCTGCACATATAAAAAGTACATATAAATACCTGGCAGTAATCTTAACAGGGGCCGCTTATATTTTTTCTTGATTATTTTGAACTGATCAATCCTGCTACCAACGAAATTGTGCTTTTTACCATCGGCATTTTAAAATGTACACTGGCTTTAATTACACTTATTTTCGAACGTATCCGTAATGTAAGCCTCATGCCTTACACCATTCTGATTCCTGCTGTAGTAGTACTGCTGTTAATGGCAACAACAGGAAAATCAGGCGGAGAAATCATATATAAAGAAATAGGAAACAACCAATTAAAAATAAAAATTTAAAACACATTTATTATGAAAAAAGTATTGATCGCATTAGACAACCACAGTAATTACAACCTTATAAGCAGCAAAGGCAGTGAACTTGCTAAGGCATTAGGCGCTTCCATAGCCCTATTGCATGTTTTTCCAAATACCATTAGCACCAGCCCTAATGCTTTTTCCGGACTTTACCCAATGATGGGTGCAATAGATATTGAGCAGGGATTAAAACTGGCCGAAAGGTTGGAAGAAGAGAGTAAGAAATTTTTGAACCAGGTAAAAGCAGAAATGAATGATGGGCAGGCTGAAATATTTACAGCCGAAGGTGACGTAGCAGATGCTATACTGGACACAGCCACAAATTACAAGGCGGATGTTATTGTATTAGGCACACACAGCCGCAGCATTATTGATAAAATACTAATGGGGGATGTAGCTAAAAAGGTATTACAGCACAGCCGCCTGCCTTTATTTATTATTCCCGTAAAATAAATACGCGTCTTTAGTTCATACAGTAGCGCCTGTTTTTTTTAACTGTTGCAGGCTATCAGGCATCAATCAATTTATTAAGAAACATGCAAGTATTTATTTTCATTTTTGCCTTACTCATTATAATAATCTTATTATATGCTGCCCTGAAGAAAAAAGTGTCATTGCCACAACCAACTGTTCAAACTGACAGGCAGATACTACAACAGCATGTATTGTTTTATCAGCGATTGTCTAATGAAGAAAAGATAAGGTTTGAAGAAAGCCTGCAAAAGTTTTTACAAAAAGTACGTATCACAGGAGTTAAAACAAACGTGGAAGATACGGACAGGATTTTTGTAGCTGCCGCTGCCATTATTCCCATTTTCGCCTTTAAAGATTGGGAATACGGAAATATCCACGAAGTGCTTTTATATCCTGGTTCTTTTAACGGGGATTACCAGGTAGAAGGCCAGGGAAGGGATGTATTGGGTATGGTGGGCGATGGGCCGATACAGAATGTTATGCTGCTGTCACAATATGATTTGAGAAAAGGTTTTTTAAACCATACTGATAAATCAAACACCGGCATTCATGAATTTGTACACCTGATAGATAAAACAGATGGCGCTACTGACGGGTTGCCCGAAGCTTTGCTGCCACATAAATATGCAGTACCCTGGTTAAAAAGAATTCACGGCGAAATACAGGGTATTCAATTGGGCGACTCAGATATTAACCCTTATGGCGCTATCAACGAAGCAGAATTTTTGGCGGTAGCCGCTGAGTATTTTTTTGAACAACCCGCACTAATGCAGCAAAAACATCCTGCTTTGTTCGATATGCTAAAACAGGTGTTTACACCCACACGAAATGCTGAACCAAACTAAACAGTATGATACCAATTTTCTCCATTAAAAATGTAAGCGATTAAAATATATCGGTTATGAAAAAAGTATTGATAGCTGTTGAAGGAGGGCCGCTTACAGAAACCGTAATACAGCATGGCATAACATTAGCCCGGTTATTACAGGCGGAAATTGGTTTGGTGTATGTAGCGGATGCTACGGGTTTTGTAGGGGAAGCTGGCTATACCACTCAAAGTTACCTGCAGGATTTGCATAAAGATGCACTGGAGCTATTTGCCAAATTAAAATCAGAATTTGATATTCAGCAAAGCCGGGCTTTTATAGAAGATGGTAAACCGGCTGCGAAAATTGTAGAAACAGCTAATGTGCTTGTTCTTTAATCCATACGTTGGCATTTGCAGGGATGGAGTAAAATTTTACCGGCGATATTTACCAATAAAATGTATGGGGAAAAATACAACAGGCAAGACCGGGTTATATGGCCCCCGTAGGTTTTTTTATCAGAATGATGCTGCTCTACGCAAACCCCAATAGGGCTGCAAATAAGTAGGAACAGGCCGCAGCCTGTTCCTAAGGGTGCAAATTCATTTTGCGGAAAATTTTTATTAAACCTCTAATCTATAACTAATAATTTATACCCCCAGTTTCCATCCCTCCCTATAATTTCTTTTTACAAACTGGTTAGCTTCATCAAAGTTGGTGATCTTCATATTGGGGCCATCCCACAATAATTTAATTCCCCTGCCAGGATACTCAAGTCTTTTGGGATCCGTTTTACCAGCCTTTTGAATATCATAACTTCTGATGGCCAGGTTACCCATTAAAACCGTTTCGGTTAATGGCCCCGCAATTTCAAAAGGAGAACTGAGGTTCTTTGCTTTGGGGCTGTTATACCCTGCAATACATGCTTCCACCCATTGTGCATAATGGCCGCCTGCACCGCCGGTTACCCTTGCAATGGTTTGCGGTACATTTACTTCGCTGTTGCGTGAAAGTGGTAGCAGTCTTGGGTTTGCGCCATAAGTGTCACACATCATTTTGCCTTTGGTGCCCACAAATATTACCCCGTTTCCACCATCGCCCATTTGCTCATTAGGGCCAAGCTCCTCAGGCCGCTCCGGCTGTATGCCACCATCCATCCAATGCATTAAGATGGGGGGCTTTGAGCCCTTACCTGCGAATTTTAAGGTAACGGAGGATGAGGCGGGAGCGCTTTCAGGGAAATAGCCTCTTCTAAACGGTCCGGTGTAAACGCTGCTGACACTACAGGCTGCCTCCGTAGGATAACCCAAATTTAAAACACGAAACGGGGCCTCTACCAAATGGCATCCCATATCGCCCAGTGCGCCGGTCCCATAATCCCACCAGCCACGCCAGTTAAAAGGGATGATATTGTCTGCATAATTTTTTTGTGGCGCCGTGCCCAGCCAAAGGTTCCAATCCAATTCAGCGGGAACAGGTGCATTTAATTTAGGCCAGGGAACGCCTTGCGGCCAAACCGGGCGGTCGGTCCAGATATGAACATCTGTTACATCTCCGATGGTGCCTGTATTGTAAAATTCCATTAATTTCCGTACACCATCACCGGATGAGCCCTGGTTGCCCATCTGGGTAACCACTTTATATTTTACCGCCGCTTCCGTAAGCATCCTTGCTTCATAAATATCATGCGTTAATGGTTTTTGCACATATACGTGTTTGCCCAATTGCATGGCCGCCATTGCCTGTATGGCATGGTTATGATCGGGCGTGGAAACGGTAACCGCATCAAAGTTTTTGTGCTCCTTGTCCAGCATTTCCCGGAAGTCTTTGTAGTATTTGGCTTTAGGAAAACGCTCCCTGCTTTTAACGGCCTGCCGGTCATCTACATCACATAAAAAAGCGATATCCGCTTTGCCACTTTTAAAAAATTCATTCAGGTCGCTTTCGCCTTTGCCACCTGCGCCAATACCGGCGACGGTTAGCCGGTCGCTGGGAGCGGTGAATCCTTTGCCACCTAATACATGCCGGGGGATAATGTAAAACCCTGCTGCCATTGTAAGCCCTTTCCTGATAAAATTTCTGCGGGATTTGTTTTCAGCGATAATCGTTTTGTTGTTTTTTTTCATTTCATACAAATTAGTAAGTGAATCGTTTTTTGAAGTTGTAAATTAAATGATGTAAGGATGAAAAAAAATTAATTTTTTTTGGTTGAGTTATTTTAATGTAATAAAAATATGGCACGTTGAATAAATTAAAGTGGTAGTTCCGGCGTAGAGATGGCAACTTTTTAAAAAGATGTCATTTTTACGCCGGAACCCTTCGATAGCGGGCATACAATTTATTATTTATCTGGCCGGATTGCTACCTGGATACAATCACCTTTTATGGTATGGGCTTCGGCTGTTGGCCAGGAGGCACAACAGCGGCGTGCCGGGATAGGCGGCTGTCTTTAAACGCATACCAACAACTGCACAAAAAATCTCACAGGTTTTCAAAACCTGTGAGGTATTGTACTAAAAAAAAAGCCCCGGAATTAAAGGGCATCTACATAGGATTAGAACTCCTTACCTGGTCGCAAACTAAAAACGTCAGCTTAATACTTCATCGGTGAGCTTTGTATTTTCCGGCCTTTTTTTTACTTACAAAGGAGCCTGATTCCTTACTTTCTTTATAGCGCTTTACGAGAGCGTTTTACGCTAATATCACTTACTCCAAAACAATTTACTATCTCTTTCTGTTTGCAAATACCATTTACAATGAGCTGGCTGGATATATACCTAAAACTGTCAATATCGGATTGGTTATGCATAAATATGGGTACTGGTCCGTTGAAATAATAAACTGTGTTCTATTTCTTTTGTACACCAACAAGGTTATTGATTAACGTAGCTTCAACAGGAAATAATGGCAATAATAATTGCAAGGCAATTTTTTTGCCAGGGGGTGTTTGCGCCTTTTCTTCCATTTTGGTATCATTTTAAAATCCGTAAGGAAAATTTACTTACCCCAATATAATTATTCTTATTCTGTTGATAATAAAGAAGTGTAGCGTTTTTTTATGATTTTTGAAAAAGGCCGAGGTCAGTGTTCTGAGTATAAAAATGCGGTTTAACGATGATTAATCAGGGCTTAATAGTATGGTCAGCAAAATAAATAAAGCATGCAACCTTAGACTTCGAAAGGCAGGCACTTTTGATCTTTTAAAGCTTAAACGATTTATTCCCCGCACAAAAAAGCCATCCAAATTACCGGATGGCCCACTATGTTTTTGAAAATAGATCAGGCTTTAGGTGCGGCCTCTTTCTTTTCTTCAATCTTTAGGCTGAATTGTATTTTTTCTTTCTTTTCGTCCAAATCCGCTATTAGTGTATCCCCTTCTTTCACCAGCATATTCAATATTTCTTCCGCTAAAGGATCTTCCAGGTATTTCTGAATAGCCCTATGTAATGGCCTTGCCCCAAACTGTGCATCATATCCTTTATCCGCGATAAAATCTTTTGCCTGGGCAGTTAATTCCATAGTGAAACCAAGGTTAACCAAACGCTTCATAACACCTTTCATCAGGATATCAATGATCTCAAAAATATGTTCTTTTGTAAGGGAATTGAAAATCACTACATCATCGATCCTGTTTAAAAACTCGGGGCTAAATGTACGCTTTAACGCTTTTTCAATTACGGCCTTATTGTTTTCATCCGCATTTTGCATCCTGGATGCTGTTGCAAAACCTACACCTTCACCAAAATCCTTTAACTGGCGTGCCCCGATATTAGAGGTCATTATGATTACCGTATTTTTAAAATCAATTTTCCTGCCCATTCCATCGGTTAACTGTCCATCATCCAATACCTGTAATAAAATATTGTAAATGTCAGGGTGGGCTTTTTCAATTTCATCCAGCAAAATTACACTGTAAGGTTTACGTCTTACACGTTCCGTTAGTTGTCCACCTTCTTCATAACCCACATATCCCGGAGGAGCGCCTATTAAACGGCTAACCGTGAATTTCTCCATGTACTCGCTCATGTCAATGCGTATCAGCGAATCATCATTATCGAACATATAGCGGGCAAGCGACCTGGCCATCTCTGTTTTACCAACGCCGGTAGGGCCCAAGAAAATAAAAGTTCCTATTGGTTTTTTAGGATCCTTTAACCCAACCCTGTTGCGCTGAATGGCTTTTACTACTTTTGATATAGCTTCCATCTGACCAACTACTACATTTTTCAGATCGTCTCCCATACGGCGAAGTTTTTCTGTTTCCGCCTGTACCATACGTTTAACCGGTATCCCTGTCATCATACTGATCACTTCAGCGATATCTTCTTCTTCTATGGGAAAGCGTTTATGTTTACTTTCTTCCTCCCACTCATGCTTGGCTTTTTCCAATTCTTCCTGTAGCCTTTTTTCTGAATCCCTTAGTGAAGCAGCTTCTTCAAATCGCTGGCTCTTTACTACTTTATTTTTCTCTAATTTAATGTCTTCTATTTTCTTCTCCAGTTCTATCACATCCTCCGGCACATTGATATTCTTAATATGCTTCCTGGCACCTACTTCATCCATCACATCAATCGCTTTATCAGGCAATAACCGGTCGGTCATATACCTTTCGCTCAATTTCACGCATGCATCAATCGCCTGTTCACTATAGATTACATTGTGGTAATCTTCGTATTTGCTTTTTATATTAGCAAGGATCAGAATCGTTTCTTCTACCGAGGGCTGATCTACAATAACCTTTTGAAAACGACGGTCCAGGGCGCCATCTTTTTCAATGTGCATCCTGTATTCATCTAAAGTAGAAGCGCCAATACATTGCAATTCGCCTCTTGCCAAAGCAGGTTTAAATATATTGCTGGCATCCAAAGAACCACTGGCGCCACCTGCACCCACTATAGTATGTATTTCATCAATGAATAAAATCACATCCCTGTTTTTTTCAAGTTCATTCATGATGGCTTTCATTCTTTCTTCAAACTGGCCACGGTATTTTGTGCCGGCAACCAGGGCTGCCAAATCCAACGACACTACTCTTTTATCAAATAATACCCTGCTCACCTTACGTTGCACAATGCGCAATGCAAGCCCTTCCACAATCGCGGTTTTACCCACACCAGGCTCACCAATTAAAATGGGGTTGTTCTTTTTTCTTCTTGATAGAATTTGTGATACACGCTCAATTTCAATTTCCCTTCCTACTATTGGGTCAAGGGTGCCGTTTTCAGCCAATCTTGTTATATCCCTGCCGAAGTTATCCAATACCGGGGTTTTTGTTTTTGGCTGGTTAGCCGCACCGCCACGCTGGGCTTTTTGCTGCTGGCTGTATTGTTTTCTTTCTTCGTCAAAATCATCTTCATTTTCGTCAGAAAACTCTGCGGCGGGAGGAGTGCTTGTAACAAAGCCCAACTCATTTTTAAAAATATCATAGTCCACGTCAAACTGGTTTAATATCTGCGTCGCTATATTTTCTTTGTTCTTTAAAATTGACAACATCAGGTGCTCACTTTCCACCATCACGCTTTTATGCGCCTTAGCTTCAAGCACGGTTATCCGTATCACTTTCTCCGCCTGCTTGGTCAAAGGAAGAGAATTGATGTTGGCGATATTTTTACCTGTTTTATCTTTTACGGCAACCTCTATTTCTTTACGTAATTCGTAGAGGTCAACATTTAGCGATTTCAATATTTTGATGGCGGTATTTTCGCCATCCCGTATTAATCCTAAAACCAAATGTTCTGTACCTATAAAATCATTTCCTAACCGCAAAGCTTCTTCCCTGCTGTAAGAAATTATTTCTTTTACCTGTGCTGAAAAATTGTTGTCCATGTCTTGAATTTTACTTGTACAATAATAACGATTAATTAGTAGAATTAGTTTGGAGATAGGGCGAAATGTTGAAATGTTGAAAAGTTAAAATGTCGATAAAGAATATTTATCTAACCGGAATTTTAGCCTTGTTCAACATTCCTGTCTGCTTGACGCAGTCAGGCAGGGTTGTGTCTTTTTAATTCCGGTTTATGGGAACTACCTTGTACTTGATACCTTCAGGCAACTTTTAGGTAAGCGTAGAAACGCTAAATTTTCCTTTACTTTACAAAATAACAAAAACAAAGCTTATAACAAAATAATTTGCGTTTGGTCAATAGCTGAAAACTTCGTTCATATCACCCTAATCCCTAAATCCAAAACTTTAGTCCATGAATGTCAAAATAGATACCAAAGAGAAATTCGTTGTGATTGCTCCCTTAGCTTCTGATCTTACTGCTAATATGACAGAAGAACTCACCAATATGTTGCTTCTTTACATGCAAAAAGACATACCGCATATTATTTTAAAAATGTCAGCGGTAATTAATATGGATGAAAAGGCCTGTGGAATGTTAGCGGATGTTCAACAGGAATTTTATGAAAATAATTGTTCATTTGTCATTTGCGAATTACAACAGGCTGTTGAAGATTTACTGGATAAGCTGGAAATACTGGAAATATTAAATGTAACGCCTACCGAAAGTGAAGCCTGGGATATTGTACAAATGGAAGAAATTGAAAGGGAATTGTCAGGAGGTGAAAATTAGTGTTTTTGAATTAAAAATTAAAAATCATGAATTAAGCATGGAGGGCAATCGTAAAATAATTACGTATCATCTTTCCATGTCTCACTTTCAAGCCTCATGCTTATCGGTTAACTTGCATCTGTTTATAGTAAATAGTGTGCAGCATATTTGAATCCGGAACACTCTTGATAAAACAAACTATAATTTTTTAACCTTGTAATTACCCAACATTGTTAGCACTTACCATATTAGGAAATAATTCTGCCATACCCGCTTTTGGCAGAAACCCCACTGCCCAGGTGCTGCAATCACAGGATGAATACTTCCTGATTGATTGTGGGGAAGGTACTCAATTACAAATGGCCAAATACAAAATCCGGCGGAGTAAGATCAATCATATTTTCATCTCGCATCTTCACGGGGATCATTATTTTGGTTTAATCGGGTTAATTACAAGCATGAGCTTGCTACACCGTACACAGGGACTGCATATTTATGGGCCGGCGCCACTGGAGCATATTATTAATTTGCAATTGGATGTGGCTGACACAAAACTTTGCTATAAACTTCATTTTCATCCAATAACCAATGAAGGGCTGATTGTGGATGAAAATAGATTTACCGTTACCAGTTTCCAGGTAAAGCATCGCATTGAATGCTGGGGTTTTTTATTTAAACAGAAAAAAAACCCAAGAAGCATTGATCCGGCAAGGGTAAGGGCATACGAAATACCTTCCTCATTTTACGAAAAACTACAAAAAGGGGAGGATTATATTACCAAAAAAGGGACTATCATACCAAACGAAGAAGTAACCATCGCCAATAGCCCCACCAAAAGTTACGCTTATTGTGCGGATACAATTTTTGATGAAAGCCTGTCCGATAAAGTAAAAGGGGTAGATCTGCTATATCATGAAACAACCTACCTGAAAGGATCCGCTGATAAAGCAGCAGCACGTTTCCACTGTACTACCGTGCAGGCTGGTACCATCGCACTAAAAGCAGGAGCCAAAAAATTGCTCATCGGTCATTTTTCATCAAGATATGAAACATTGGATGAGTTTTTAGCAGAGACAATGGAAGTTTTTGAAAATACAGAACTTGCTATTGAAGGCACTTGTTACATCATTTAATCCTCTTCCAGGTTAATTACATTATTAAATCCATTTGCCAATACCCAATTGTAAAATTCGGGAAACCATTTACGCCAGGCCTGTTCATTATGTTTACCATCCGGGTCTGTTACAACGTAAATTAAAGCAATTGAATTCTTACCCAGTTTTTCAGTTACCACCTTCATGTCTTCTATATAACTCTCCCCTTCAAGGCCTCCAATGTAAAAGAATAATTTGCCCTTTATATTTTTGCCGGATGAATCGGTTAGGGCATTGATCTTATCCGCCGTCCAAAAGGCAGGAGAAAAAATTCCACCCTTGCCAAATACCGCAGGGTATTTCAGCATCGCATAATAAGCGATCAATCCTCCCATTGAACTACCGGCTATTATGGTATTTTGACTGGAGGGCATTGTACGGTAATGCTTGTCTATAAAAGGCTTCAGGGCTTTCACGATAAAATCAACATACAGGTCCCCTTCTCCTTTTCCAAAATCCTTAAACTCGTATGGATTGTATTCATTTAACCTTTTAGGGCCATTATCAATGCCCACTATGATACAGGCAGGTTTACCTTCTTTGATCATTGAGTCAACACTTTCATCCACACCCCACTCCCCAAAACCGGAAGTATATTCATCAAATATATTTTGGCCATCCTGCATATATATAACGGGGTAACGCTTCCTGCTTTTTGCATATCCAGGAGGTAAATACAACCAAATCCTCCTGGTTCTTCCCAATTGGGGCATTATGAAAGCCGTATCAATAATTTGTACATTTGGAGATACGGTATGCTTTTTTGCAACTGCCGAAAAATCATCTTTCCATGCTTCAATTGAAAACCGGACTATTGTATCAGCCGATATGTTGAGTAGGCGGTTCCCGGCGTCTTTTCCATCTGCCAGGCATTCTACCGATTGCCAGCTTCCCCTCGTAAATTTAAAATGATACGGCCCTGCCGGAAGATCATTTAATTCAATAAAAGCCGTATCGTTCGTTTTTGAAAAATGATTGCCATTTATTCCCGGGTTCCAGGCATTGAAGTTACCAGCCACAAAAATGGAGTCGGATAAATGATTTGCAGGTGCATCACTTAGCTGGAACCTGACCTTAAACTGAGAAAAAGTAAACAGGGAGCAAAAAAGTAAAATACCGGCCAAAAGCAATGCTCTGTGATGGCGGCACACAAACCTTAGGATGCGTTTATGTTTCAATATCATTTTTTCAGATAGGCTTTTACTCTTTGATGCACAGGCCCGCTTAATGGGGTAACCGGTAAACGAAGCACATTTTGTATTAACCCAAGCTCATTCAAAAAAGCTTTTACCCCGGCAGGATTATTTTCTGTAAATAAAAGGTTATATACTTCCAGCAAAGGATCGTTTAATTTTTTGGCGGTAGTAAAATCATGCTTAAGCCCTGCCCGCACCATATCAGAAAACTCTTTTGGGAAACAGTTTGCCGCAACGCTGATCACACCGTCAATACCACAAGCCAGTTCCGGCAGTACCAGGTCATCATCACCACTTACCACTAAAAATTCAGCAGGCCTGTCCCTTAAAATTTGCATACACTGGCTGATATTATTGCCGGCTTCTTTTATCCCTGCGATATTAGCCACTTCATTGGCCAACCGAAGGGTGGTAGCGGCTTCTATATTACGGCCAGTTCTTCCCGGTACGTTGTATAATATAACCGGCTTTGGTGAGGCTTCCGCAATTGATTTATAATGAAGAAAGATACCCTCCTGCGACGGCTTGTTGTAATAAGGGCATGCACTCAACACCGCAACAGCTTTTTCAAGCGGATAATTTTGCACATTGTTAATTACTTCCTTTGTATTATTTCCGCCAATTCCAATTACCACGGGCACCCTGCCGTTTATCTTATCGCAGGTGAAATTTATTATTTCAAGCTTTTCCTGTTCATCCAGTGTGGGGGTTTCGCCGGTGGTGCCCAGCGTTACAATGTACTCTACACCATTTTCAATAATAAAATCAATTAGTCTTCCCAATGCTTTAAAATCAACAGATTCATCTCCGTTAAAGGGTGTTACTATTGCCACACCCGTTCCTTTTAGTTGCTCACGTAAATTCATGCTTGTTTTTTTGGTGAAGTTATAATTATGCAGCCAATTGAGAAAACAAAAAAATTACGATTTTCAGGATGCAGGTCCTTTACTGTTTTTGATGTTGGCCCCCGCCGAAAGGATGAACGGTAAAATGATATGGATATGATATTTTTTACACAAAATCATTGCATTTCAATTATTTTTAAAATACATTTGAAATGTATTTTTATTTAATCAATTTAAAAATTAAAACAATGAAAAATTCAACAAAAATAATCGCTGCCGCTGTTATAGGTGTGGTTGCCGGAAGTGTATTGGGATTGTTGTTCGCACCTGATAAAGGATATGAAATACGGAAGAAAATCGCCAAACAAAGCGGAAAAATAATGGGACCTGGCAAGGAAAAAATGGCCAAAATGAAAGAAAAACTGGAAAATAAACTACAAAAGTTAAATTCAAAAATGGAATCATTTTCAAAAGAGGAGCCTAAGCAGGCCTAAAAAATAAATAATGCTACAACAGGAATTTAATAAAGCGGAAGAACTGGCGATGCAATTAAAAGGCTATGTTAATACTGAGATTGAACTGGCTAAATTAACCGTTGCGGAAAAGCTATCGAAAGCGTTTTCTAATTTAATAGCTGTACTTTTTGTGGGTGTAATTTTTCTACTTTTCATTTTATTTGCGAGCCTGGCGCTGGCATACCTGATTGGTGAATGCCTGAACACGGTATGGGCGGGGTTTTTAATAGTGGCCTTGTTATATTTTTTAGTGGGAATAATAGCCTGGTATGCGAGGGAAAAACTAATTCGGATACCCATCATGAATGCAATTATTCGTCAATTATTCAACAGCGGTCAACTGGTTAAAAATTTGAAATAGCAGCATTCAATAAGTTGGGAAAAATGAAACCCGTGTGCAGCAAAAGAATCCTGGAAAACTTTCCTTGGGGGCTTAGTATGATTAAAAGCAGTCCGCTACAAAACAATCAACTTTTTTGATTGAAAGCATAAGCTGGAGTAAAAATTGAATTTAAAATTCTAGAGTGGGCAAGGTATTTCCTGTCGGGACTAAATATAAAGAGGCAGGTGCCATTTTTAATTTTATCAATAATGGATTTATTTAACCGCTGCGGAACCGCCGGGCATCCATAGCTTCGGCCGATATAACCCTGTGAATTAATTAATCGCTCATCTACGTATCCAGCTCCATGCATTACAATAGCCCGCTTATTGGCATTATCATTGATCCCCCGTTCCATACCCTGCAATCTCAAAGAATAACCGTTTCCACCCATGTATGTTCCCAATGTTTCATAAAAACCAAGGCTGCTTTTATTGCTCTCGGGCATATTTGAAAACTGGCTTGCGAATTCTTTTCCGGATTGCATGCCATGCGCAACATAAGTATTAAAAAGAATTTTATAATTTTTCAGGTCAATGATAAATAACCTTTTTTGAGAGGAAGGTTTACTAAAATCCGCAATAGAGATAATTTGATCATTCCCCAAAGTACCCATTTCCTTCATAAAATTAAATCCTTGCATGGCGTAGTCGAAAACCTGGCGGCCTAACCCAAGTGGGCCAAACCGGATTCTATCATACAAACTGAATTTTGAACAGTCACCTATCCCGGGCTTGACCAATTTAGTGTTGGTTAAACTAACGGGTGGTA
>JANOTW010000877.1:0-1774 GCA_031416575.1 Ferruginibacter sp. | reverse complement strand
TTTATATCGTATCGGCCAGTCAACCCCAAAACCATCTTTTAGGTTCGCTTCAAAATCAAGGTCGCTCCACCGGTAACACGCCCTGGCCCATAGCAAAGAGCGGCCGCCAACAATATCGCCCCTTATCCAGTCGAAGCGTTTTGTTTCTTCATACGGGTTTTCCTGGTCGTTGATATAGAAATGCTTGTTGTCTTCCCGATAGGAATAATGGCGGCTTTGAACGTACTGCTTTTTTTTCTCTTCTTCGGTTAAGTGCAGGCGGTGTGGAAATTCCCAGGGGTCTTTGGTAGCTGTGGGGTAATTGGGGTGGGCCACATTTCCCCCACGTTCCAGCAAGAGTACTTTTAAACCTTTTTCGCAAAGTTCCTTGGCGGCCCAGCCCCCGCTGATGCCGGAGCCTACGATGATGGCGTCGTAAGTATTTTGTTGCTTCGCTTTATTGTTGATGGAGGGGGAACCGCCTGGCATATACACTATTGAATTTTAAAATTGAGCATCTAAAAATTACACTAAATTATTGGATTATGTTTTGGATCGAAAAAGATTTTTTTTCTGATTGTTACAATCAAAAAAACCCTGACAATTCCTGATGCCTGATTTTTTGATTTCTGATTCGCGTGTTTAATCATAAATCCGGAACGCATTACCTTTCGTGGTTTAAAGTGGATGCTTTTAAATTTTTTTTGTCCAGGCATTGGGACCCTGAATAAACATTGTCGCATTTATAATCCCGATAGCGTATGCGTATCGGGACAACCGTAGATACAATCATTTTTTTTTGTCCGGGCTAAAGTATTTCATAGCCTGCCCCGCTATGCGGGGGCATTGCCGAAAAAAAATCGGGATTTCGCAATACAGTTTTTTGTCCAAACTATATTTCATTTCTCAACATCGTTGCATCGCCCTCTTGTACGGCATACCATTGGGGAACTTTAATTGCGTTTTGCACAAGGGGCGGAGCGGCCTGCATTAAAATAAATCCAAATTATATTATTGTACAAAAAGTGGCCACACACCTTTTAGAAAAAGGGATAGATGTAAAGAATACACAGGATTTGCCGGGGCATTATAGCATAAGAACTACCCGGCGATATTTACATGTGGCCAAAGAAAAGCTGGTAGTAATAAAAAGCCCCTTCGATGCATTATGGGAAGGAGGAAATATAGAATGGCAGGCGCATTGACACAACCCGCCAATACAAAAATTGCATAATTAAATATTTGATTTTCAGTCGAATAATTTTTTTATATTGCGGCATATAGCGTCAATGATATCTTTGTGCGAAAACCCTAAACAGACACTTCAATCAAATTCGGCAGACAAAAAATATGAATAAGCCATTAAGTTTAATCCTTCTTCTAATTGGACAAATTTTATTTTACTCCTGCCATATTGCCCATGACAGAGAAGTTATTTGTCATGACAATTTTAACAAAGCAACGGATTTAGCTTATAAAAATCCTACCAACCCTGCCGCTTTAGATTCAGCATTAATAATTGTTAACAGATGCATGAAATGTGACTCGATTAAAACGGCGGTAGTTGACCTGAAGATTCGTTTGTTAATTACATTAGGCAAATTCAAAGATGGTTCTGAATTTATAGACTCATTGCAGGCATCTGATTTTACTTTTCCTTATAAAAAGACTTTGAATCACGACAATTTTATTGCTTTAAACTTTGCGTCAAAGATGGACACATTAAGCCGTGACAAAGTTTACCAAAAAATGTCTGCTTACTTGGACCGCTATATTAAAAGCAACAATCTTAAAT
>JANOTW010000876.1:0-2262 GCA_031416575.1 Ferruginibacter sp. | reverse complement strand
TTATGGTCATAAAGTGTACAGTTTTAAAAAGCTGTAAACCTTATGATTGAGGTTCTTTTGCAAACGCTTAACCCTTTTTCCAGTTATAAAAAAATGTCTGCCACAACCCCGTCAGCGGTTGCAAACCCTGACGGCGGTTGTATTAAAAAGCGACACCTTTAACCCGGGGACACTATAATCCGCAAATAATAATCAACAAGTAATAACTTGCCACTCTAAAAAAATAATTGTGAAAAAGATATTGCTTTTTGGTGCCGGAAAATCAGCCACCGTATTAATTGATTACCTGATTGCGGAAGCGCCGAAAAATAACTGGACCATCATCATTGCTGATGCCAATAAGGAACAAATTATAGCCAAGACAAATAATTCACCACTGGTGGAAGTAGTACAAACAGACATCACCAATGATGTTCAGCGATCTAAACTTATTCAACAGGCATCCATTGTAATTTCAATGATGCCCCCTGCCCTGCATTTTTTGATCGCTAAAGATTGCGTGGAATACGGTAAAAATTTATTGACGGCATCTTACATGGATGCTTCCATTAAAAGCCTGCAAACGGAAATCCAAAATAAAAAATTGTTATTTATATGTGAGATGGGGCTTGACCCGGGAATTGACCACATGAGCGCCATGAAAATAATTGACGGGATAAAAGAAAAAGATGGCAACGTTACTTCTTTTAAAAGTCATTGCGGCGGATTGGTTGCCCCTGAAAGTGATGATAATCCCTGGCATTATAAAATAAGCTGGAATCCCCGCAATGTGGTAATGGCAGGAAAGGCGGGTGCGGAATATAAACTGAATAATGAAATACAACATAAGGATTACAAAGAATTGTTTAGTAACTTCTCCCAGGTAAATATCAATGGTATTGGAAGCCTGGCCATCTATCCAAACAGAGATTCTTTAAGTTACCTGCCCATTTACAAACTGGAGAATATAGCAACGTTTTTACGAACCACTTTGAGGTACCCTTCTTTTTGTGTGGGATGGAACGCCA
Source organism: Ferruginibacter sp. (assembly GCA_031416575.1). Lineage (GTDB taxonomy): Bacteria > Bacteroidota > Bacteroidia > Chitinophagales > Chitinophagaceae > Ferruginibacter. The sequence goes on along the minus strand of JANOTW010000876.1, from coordinate 1,255 downwards.
TTGTACAAGCCGGCCTGGCCAATGATACGAATATTTTAAACACTGATGGACTAACCTTTGCAGAATGGTCGGCTGCGATTGTTCCCTTTGTGAATGATAGTAATAAAACTTTGCTTCGGTTTCTTGGTTTGTTTGAAGAAGCATTGGTACCAACGGCTGCAAAAACATCTGCGGATATATTACAGTATCTGCTGGAAACCAGGTTAATGATGCAGCCTAATGATAAAGACATGATCGTTATGCTGCATGAAATAGAATATGAACTTTATGGCCGGCATCATAAAATTGAAAGCAGTTTAATTGTAAAAGGTGAAAACCATCTGCGAACTGCCATGGCAAAAACGGTTGGATTGCCATTGGGTATTGCGGCTAAATTAATTTTGAACGGAACCATTCAACTTACGGGGATTCATATTCCCACCATAAAAGAAATATATGAACCCGTTTTAAATGAATTGGAAAATGCAGGTATTTGCTTTAAGGAACGGCAAGTTTAAAAATATTTTTTAGTTTACGTATAATGTTATTAACTTTGTCGTATAAATTATTTTAACCTGAAATATTTTGATATGGACGCTAAAATCACATTAAGCTTTGATGAATCGGTTATAAAAAAAGCTAAAAGCTATGCCGAAGATAATAACATCAGCCTTTCCCGCCTTACTGAATTTTTATTAAAAAAGGTTACCAGCAAAAGCTATCAATCTTTAGAAGATTACCCTATTTCCGATTGGGTAAGTATGGTAAGTGAAGGCCAGGCTGAATATCAAACAAAGCCACGCAAAAGCAAAGATTTAAAAGACGAATACTTTAAATCTAAAAAATGAGGATATTCTTAGACGCAAATATTTTAGTTTCCGTACTTAATAAAGAATATCCTCTTTTTACTTATTCCGCCAGAATTTTGAGTTTGGCGGATAATAAAAATTTTACGGTATATACTTCCCCCATTTGTTTGGCTATCGCTTTTTATTTTGCTGAAAAAAAATGTAGCACCCAAAGGGCAAAAGGCAAAATAGAAATACTGGCATCCAAACTTTCAATAACGGATGTTGGCAAAAATGAAGTGCTACAATCTTTACAGAATAATATGGTGAATGATTTTGAAGATGGCATTGAATATTATGCGGCGGCAGGTAGTAATTGTGATGCGATCATAACAGAAGATATAAATGATTTTTATTTTTCATCCATACCAGTTTTCAATTCCAGGGCATTTATAGAAAAACATTTGTATTAGGTTTCCAGTAATTTC
>JANOTW010000875.1:0-8925 GCA_031416575.1 Ferruginibacter sp. | reverse complement strand
TTCTTTATATCACGTCCGCCAACTGGCGGACTTTTTAAAAATTTTAAATCTGTTTTTTTGAACTATACCACAAGGTGGTGATTTCTTTGTCATTTTCATAAGGAATAACACCCTTTTTTAAAAGGTGTTTCTCCTTAATTTTTTATTGTTGCATTTGGACAGGAATTTAAACATGGCAACATGATAAATAATTGCCGCACTATTTATTGAGAGTGATTTATTAATATATGTATGGAGTATCAGCACAGAGAAAAACAATGCTGATATGGTGGCATTTTCAATTTGTCATTAAATCAAAAAGACTCCTTTTGAGGAGTCTTTTATCTTTGGTGCCCACGAAAGGAATCGAACCTTCACACCCTTGCGAATGGCAGATTTTGAGTCTGCTGCGTCTACCAATTCCGCCACATGGGCAATCTGCTTTCCTTTTTCCACCCTTCACCATCCACCATCTTTGCAGGGCTGCAATATTACGTTAATCGTCCATTCTGTCCAAAATACGGTGCAGGTATTTTTTCTTGAAATAATATTCTTTTACTTGTAAGAGCTTTTCGGTTGAAATAGTGTCGTCATTGTAATTTTCAATAATGTCTTTTACTTCCTCAAATAGTTCATGCTCTAATCCTGTAACCTCCTGTTTGAAGGTTCCGGGATCTTCCTCTATTAATTTTTCATTCAGCTCCATCATTTCCATTAAAAACCCGGGGGGCAGTTCATACTTCTCATTTTCAGTTAGTAATCCTTTCAATTGCAGTACATATTGAATGGTTTTATCCGGTTGTTGCAGTACTTTAAGCGCCTTGTTCACCAATGAAGATTTTTCGAGGGCTTCTTTTTGTTCATCTTCATTGGCCTGGGTAAAAAAATCAGGGTGATGTTGTTTTTGCAGTTCAAAATATTTTTTAGCCAGCGATGACCTGTCTGCCTGCAAACATACCGGTATATCAAATAATTCAAAATAATTCATGGCGCAAAGATACCCTCTAAGCCCTAATGGCTAATGGTTGTAAATATTTTCCTAGCCAGTCTTAATTGCTATTGGTAAAAAAGGAAGCGATAAATTGCAGTAAATTGAACAATTGATGCTAAAGATTGGATTAATCAGGGAAGGCAAGATTCCTGCCGATAGCCGGGTGGCGCTTACACCTGCGCAATGCAAATGGTTACATAAAAATTTCAATGATATAAGGGTTACGGTACAGCAAAGCGCCATCCGCTGCTACAGCGATAAGGAATACCAGATGGCCGGGGTGGAAGTAAAGGAAGATATGAGTGGATGCGATGTATTGATGGGCATAAAAGAAGTGCCGGTAGAAATGCTGATAACAGGAAAGGCCTACCTGTTTTTTTCCCACACAAAAAAATTACAGCCCCATAATCAAAAGCTGCTGCGGGCCATTGTTGAAAAAAAGATCACCTTAATTGATTACGAATGCCTGGAGCATATAGATGGCACCCGCATTATCGGCTTTGGTTTTTTTGCGGGTATTGTTGGCGCCCACAATGGCATGCTGGCCTATGGCAACCGTACCGGCTTATTCAAATTACAGCGGGTTGCTTCGGTAAATAGTTTTCAAAAACTGATACATACTTATTTTGGATTAAAAGTACCCATTTTAAAAATTGCGGTTACCGGTAGCGGCCGGGTGGCACATGGCGTACTTGAAATTATGAACCTGCTGGGAATACATGAGGTGGATGCGGAAGAATATTTAGAGCGGGAATTCACCTATCCGGTATATGTTCATTTGAAAGGTATTGATTTGTATGCTCATCAAGAAACCGGGAAATATAACCGGGAAGATTTTCATGGGCACCCCCAAAATTATATTTGCAAATTCAGGGAGTTTATTTCAAATACCGATATGCTCATTAATGGAATATACTGGGACCAGCATGTACCCCGCTTATTTGAACTGGAAGATATGCAGCAGGCCGGTTTTCGCATTACTACCATTGCGGATATTACAGATGATAAAGCAGGTTCCATACCCTGTAACCTGGGTGATGCTACTATTGATGATCCTGTGTATGGCGTAGATAAAAATACTTTTCAACGAACAGCGCCCTATTTACCCAATTCGGTAGATGTAATGGCAGTGGGCAATTTACCCAACGAATTACCCAGGGATGCAAGCCGGTATTTTGGGGAACAACTGATCAAATTTGTATTGGATGATTTACGAACGGGGGGAAGTGAAACTATTCGTAAGGCAACGATTGTAATGGATGGTATGCTTACTGGCGACTATGCTTACATGAAAGAATACGCAGGACAACCCCCATCCCCTGAAGGGGAGTAAGAACCGAAGAGTTCAATCTAAACCTTAAACCTTCCACCTTAAACCATCTTTACAAATAATAATCTTGCAGCAAAAGGATAAATTCCGCCGTATAGTTTCCATCTGTGTTTTTAATTACCAGTTCATTGGTTACACCAATTGATTTATCATGGCTAAAAAATAAAATGCCCCTAAAGAACGGGTGCGCTTTGGTATGCCGGATCAGCAATTGCTCATTCAAAAAATAGTTAGCGGCAAAAGCAATTTCTATAAAAAAATCTATCCGGTGGCAGGGGAGTAGTACCGAAAAAATTCCATGCGGGGATAAATGCTTATCAATTACTTGTAACAGTTGTTCAAGTGTTAGCGTGGTATCATGTTTAGCCGAATTCTTTTTTTTATTAACCGATTTCAGATCGCCGTCAAAAAACGGGGGGTTGGAAATAATGCATTCATATTTTTTTTCAGGATAAAATAACAAGGCATCGGTATTAAAAATATTCAACTGGTCCTTCCAGGGCGATAATTCAAAATTCCGCTTTGCCTGTTGAAAGGCCGCTTCATCCATTTCTACCGCATCAATGGGGGCATTCGTTTTTTGTGCTACCATCAAACTCAATAAACCCGTACCGGATCCAATATCCAATATGGCGCCTGCCCCTTGTTGGCTGCTATTGATTTGCCTGGCAAGATATGCTCCAAAAATACAGGCATCGGTGCATACTTTCATAGCGCAGCTATCCTGGTGAACCGTAAATTGTTTGAATTGAAAATAGTTGTTTGCCACGTATGCTGCAATTGATACGAATTTGTTTTTTGTGAACCCGGCTTTAGCATAACATTTTGCGAATATGCCTTTCATTTAGCTGGCAGAAATTTAAAAGTAGCGAAATAAGCTGCGGCTGATGTTTTTCCATTTATAACATAATGAAAGTCCCCCAATGGTATTCAGTACAAGAGGGCGATGCAACGATGCACCACATAGCTTCTTAGCCGGGACAAAAAAGATTAAAATCCTCCGCTTTTAATGACTTATGGAAAATAAGTACCAGTTTCAAAAAAGTGGTTATGCCCAAAGTGATACGGGATATTCTCCATCAGCTACCAGCTTATCAACACTGGCTTTTACTATTGGGGCGTCTTCTTTATAGGTTACCCCAAACCATTGTGCGGAGGTAGGTATCACTTTTATGGTGCCCTGCTGATTTTGCACAAAATCATCACCCAGCAGCGGTATGAAAAATTCCGATTTGATATCTGAATAATTCTCTTTAACAAACTGATGAAACAGTTTCTCCGTAGCTGCAAACATGGTGGGGGGAAAGCACCAGAAATTCATGGATACACTGGAATCAAATGGCACTTCATGTTTAACATCATTTTCTTCGTAAACAATTTTATCGCCCTCCTCATAAATTTTCGTGCGCTCCCTGATACTTATCAAATTACTATTTTCATCTACCTCACATACTCCCCTGCTTACAGTACCATGATCGCTAAGGGTTTTTGCCAGTTCGTAACCAATAATAGAATAGGTGTTTTCGTTACATTCATTTTTTAAAAAAAGGGCCGCTTTCTCAAATGAATCCTTGCCATAAAAATCATCCGCATTAATCACGGCAAACGGCACTTTTATCGCATCTTTGGCGCATAATACAGCATGCGCCGTGCCCCATGGCTTGGTTCGTTCCGCTGGTATTGTTACATCGGGTAAAAATGCATCCTTAACCTGGTAAACATATTCCGTTGCTATCTTACCTTTTAGTTTGGGTTCAAATATCGCCTTGAAATCCTCCGCGAAATCTTCCCGGATAATAAATACCACTTTACCAAAACCTGCACGGATGGCGTCATAGATAGAATAATCCATGATGGTTTCCCCGGATGGCCCAAATGATTGTATTTGTTTCATACTTCCATAACGGCTGGCCATTCCGGCGGCCAATATCAATAGAGTTGGTTGCATATTTACCTGTACATTGTTGATTAAGTTGCAATTTTGCGAAGCGAAAATAATATAATCGGTTAATAATTTACAAAAATGCTTTTCCCCACTTCAAATATAGTATTAGAAAACCTTGCGGATGATTTGTTTGATGAAAAGAAGGTAAGCTTGTCCGTGTTAAGATTAGATGCCATACATCCGGTGGTTTCGGGGAATAAATTATTCAAACTGCATTATTTTTTACAAAGCGCCATCCTGCAATCATCCGAAGGGATTGTTACTTTTGGCGGGGCTTATTCCAACCATTTGGTGGCAACTGCATATACTTGTAAAGAAGCTGGTTTAAAAAGCGCAGCCATCATAAGAGGTGAGCCGCCTGCATTGCTATCGCATACCTTACTTGCATGCCTGGAATATGGCATGTCATTAAAATTTATTTCACGGCAGGAGTATGATAAAAAAGAGCTGCCTGGTTTTTTAAAAGAAATAAAGCCGGGATATGAAAATTTTTTGATTGTTCCGGAAGGTGGTTATCATCGGTTGGGAGCCGCAGGAGCTGCATTGATAATGGATTTAATAAAGGATGGCACCTCACATATTTGTTGTGCTGTTGGCACAGCTACCACCCTGGCAGGATTATTACAGGGTATAAAAAAAGAACAGCAAATAATTGGTATCCCTGTATTAAAAAACTTGTATGACCTCCACCAAAGAATTAAATTTTTAACCAATCTGTCATTTAGCCCGCAGCAACTGATAATAATGAATGATTACCATTTCGGTGGGTATGCAAAAAAAACTCATGAACTGATTGATTTTATGAACCTGCTTTATCAAAAGCATCAATTACCAACCGATTTTGTATATACCGGCAAAATGATGTTTGGGGTTATTGATTGTATCAAAAAAGATTTTTTTCCAAAGGGAAGTAAAATAGTATGCATCCATACGGGTGGTTTGCAAGGCAATTTTTCTTTACAGCCAGGTACTTTGGTATTTTAATTAATTTAACATTGTTGTTATCTTTGCTGCCACACGTTTTTATTCAACTCCGCGTTTATTTTTTATGTATAAATTCATTTTCGCCCTATCCATTTATTGTACAGCCTTTGCAGGAAATATTTTTGCCCAGGATACACTTCCCCGTATTTCCGTTAAAAACAGGGATGGAAAAACAATCATCAGTTGGAATAATGCATACGGCGCCAAGATAAATAATATTAATATTCAACGTTCCGGGGATAGTATAAAAAGATTTTCCACTATTGGAACTGTTTTGAACCCAACGAATAAAGAGAATGGGTTTGTGGATGGTAAATCACCTGGAGGTAAAATATTCTACCGGGTGTTTGTTGCGTTTGAGGGCGGTGATTACTTGTTTACCCGCTCATACAGGCCGATGATAGACACTTCAATGGAAGGTGTAATAGAAATTGTGGAAGTTAAAGAAACAGGCAGGCCTGTGACGCCAAACGGTTTTGTTGCAAGCAAATTTGTATTTACCGGAAAAGATAATAATGTAATCATCAACCTGCCAAATGCAGCATATCTAAAGTACTCAATTAAATTTTTTGATGAAGCTGACATTCCCGTATTTGAGCTACATAACATCAAAGAGCCCTATCTTATCCTGGAAAAAGTAAATTTCCTTCATGCAGGTTGGTTCAAATATCATTTATACAATAATGATATACTGCTGGAGAAATATAAATTTTATATTCCAAAGGATGGCAGAAATGCAGCTACCGGCAGGGAGCAGCGGTCTCAATACTAAGAACTCACTACTCAGTACTCACTACTCAGTACTCAGTACTTGAGGCTTACATTAAACACATTTTCAAAATTGCGTTGTATGCTTACTTTCACTTCTTCAAAATCAACCGCATCATTCAATTCCTTTGCCATTGAAGTAACTTTTTTATTATCAATACCACAGGGGATTATATGATCAAAATAACTAAGGTCCGTATTTACATTTAAAGCAAATCCATGCATAGTGATCCATCGGCTGCAGCGTACCCCCATGGCACATATCTTTCGTTCCTTTCCCGGTATTTCAGGATCTATCCAAACGCCTGTTTCACCTTTGCTGCGTTTCCCTATGATGCCATATTCAGAAAGTGTAAGCATTATTACTTCTTCCAGTTCTCTTAAATACCTGCCTATATCCGTATAAAATTTTTCCAGGTCGATAATTGGATAGCCTACTATTTGCTGGGGCCCGTGAAAAGTAATATCCCCGCCCCGGTTGGTATTATAAAATTGAATCCTCTTTTGCTGCATCTCTGCATCACTGATCAGGATATTTTCCGCATGTCCGCTTTTGCCCAGCGTATATACGGGCGGGTGTTCGCAAAGCAATAAATAATGGGTAGTTGACAGTTGGCTGATGTGCTGATTAAACTCATTTACATCCCCCTTTTCATTATTGCCAATTGGCCTTTCATCATACATCACCAGTTCCCGGGCTATAGCCGACTTCAATTTTACGTTTTCCTGTAACAAAGTTTCCTGGTAATCCCAGGCTGTTTTATAATCAATGATACCTAAATCTTTGTACGTTACTAACTGCTTATCCAATGTAATTGATTTATTTTGCAAAGATAAAGGCAAAAGGCAGATGGCGGAAGGCGGAAGGCAAAAGGCAATGTCCAAAAGACAAAGGTAAAAGGCAAACAGCCCTGAAAGGGCGAAATATAATAGCGATGGGCAACGCCCATCGAAGAAGCAAAAGGGCGTAATATAATTGCGATAGGCGATAGGCAATATGCAATATGCAAAAGGCAAAAAGCAGAAGGCAGAAAGTTGATCGTTGATGGTTAATCGTTGATCGTTGATGGAAAAGTTAGAAAGCATTAAGCAATATATAATAGGCAATACGCATTTGGCAAAAGGTAAAATATAGGGCCTTGTGAATATATATGGAACTATGCCCCATACAATTAAAAATTTAGCATGACGAACGAAACAACTATAGAAGAAGAATTACAGGATACCGAAGAACTGTATGAGCGGTTTGTAATTGAAATTCCAAAAGGGCAGGAACCGCTACGTATTGATAAATTTTTAATGAGCCGTATTGAAGGGGCTACCAGGAATAAGATCCAACAGGGTATCGAAAATGAAATGGTACTGGTAAACGATAAGGCTGTTAAAACAAATTACAAGGTAAGGCCACACGATAAGATCGTTGTATTCACTAACCGCCATCCCGAATCGAATGATATTGTTCCCGAAAATATCCCGCTTAATATCGCTTATGAGGATGATGATATACTGCTGTTAAATAAACCCGCTGGCCTGGTAGTACATCCCGGGAGTGGTAATCATAGCGGCACTTTGATCAACGGGGTTGCTTATTATTTAAAACAACAAAACCCGGATATTGAGGAAAGTGGTTTGGCCCGCTTTGGCATGGTACACAGGATTGATAAAAATACTACCGGCTTGCTGGTGCTTGCAAAAACACCAAAGGCCATGACCGATCTTGCCAAACAATTTTTCAACCATACCGTACACCGCAGGTACATCGCACTGGTATGGGGCGATTTTGAAGAGAATGAAGGTACCATTACCGGCCACGTGGGCAGGCACCAGCGGTTTAGAAAATTGTTTACCACCTACCCTGATGGAGAGCACGGAAAAGATGCCATCACGCATTATAAAGTACTGGAAAGATTTAATTATGTAACCCTGGTGGAGTGCCGCCTCGAAACCGGGCGCACTCACCAGATACGCGTACACATGCAACATATCGGCCACCCTTTATTCAACGATAATTTTTATGGTGGCGATAAAATCGTAAAGGGCACCATCTTCACGAAATACAAACAATTTGTTGACAACTGCTTTTCGCTTTGCCCACGGCAAGCCTTACACGCTAAAGAACTGGGCTTTATTCATCCCACCACCAAACAGCCCATACTTTTTGAAAGCGATCTACCCAATGATATGGTGGCTGTGATTGACAAATGGAGAAAGTATAGTGCGGATAAAAATGATGTGAGTTGATTTTTTGGGCCGGGCTAAGTTCCGCTATTAAGCTTCAGTGGAGCTGCACTTCCATGCAACCATATTTTTTGTCCGGGCTAAGAAGCTATGTGGAGCATCGTTGCATCGCCCTCTTGTACGGCATGCCATTGGGGAACTTTAATTGTGTTGTTATTAGCAAAACATCAGCCACAGCCTATTTGGGGCGAAAATATTAATGTTGAATACCCGAATTGTTAATAAAATAAGTTATCTGTCAACTTAAAAAAAAATCGTAAATAAAACAACACATGCCAATTCCAGACTTTCAGACAACACAATTTAATTTGACAGATGAAGAAGGTAAAGAAAAAGTTTAAATTTGAATTATGAAAATTACACTTCAATATGTAAGCGATAGTGACGGTAAAACTCAGTCTGTTCAATTGCCTTTAACCGATTGGGAGAAAGTTTTGGCTAAGCTTAAAAAATACGAACAGGCATTAAAAATAAAATCTGACTTGAAGGAAGCCTTTGAACAAGTTGAAGAATTGAGAAAATCAAAATCGAAAAAACAAACATTAAACGATTTTCTCAATGAATTATAGTGTCATTCCCGTTGACAAATTTAAAAAAGAAGTCAAACGTCTGATCAGGAAATACCCTTCCCTCAAAAAAGAGTTGAGTGACCTTAATACTATCTTACTTTCAAACCCAACAACAGGCAAC
>JANOTW010000874.1:0-2454 GCA_031416575.1 Ferruginibacter sp. | reverse complement strand
TGGTTTTAATACTGTTGTTCAGGTCCTGTTTTACGAGGTTCATTAACTGAATATTTTGATTCATCAATAAGGTGGTGAAATAATAACTGTTTATTGTTGACCTGAGTTGATACAGGTCAATTTCCACTTTTTGTGCTTCCGTTTCAGTAGAAATTCTTTGTAGTTTTTTTTGCCCTGCAATTACGCCCCCATCGTACACCGGCTGAATTAATTCAAGCGTGCCTTTATATTGGTCCTTATCTAAATCTTCAATAGTTACATTCGGAAGTTTTATGGGCAATGATGTTACCGCTGACTGGTAAGTGGCCTGTGCATTTATATCCAGTTGGGGTAACCATTTAAGGTTTAAATTTTTTTCCGCCATATTACCGGCTGCAATTGTCAAGGCTTTTTGTTGATACATCGGCGAATTGTTAGTCGCCAAACTATAACATTGCTCTATTGTGAGGTCTGTCAAATGCTGGGCAACCAGCAGCCGACTGACAAATAGAAAAATAATCGAAAGATGTATTTTCCGGATCATAATTAATTGTATTTATTTATCCATTTTAATAATAAAGCGTAATAACAAATTGTTCTTCGTCAACTCTTCACTTCACTCCCCTTCTCCATCTACAAAAGAGAGGGAGCGGTGCTTCTTATCCTTAATAAACATTTGTTCTTCCAAATCTTCATTTGTTATTTACTCAACAAGAGCCTCCGAAAGTATTGTCTACACTGAATCACAGACATTTTATTTCAAAATAAACTTGACGTTAATGCGAAATAATCAGCATTTCGCAAAATGTCTATTTTGGTACAAGCTATATTTCTTTGCTCAACATCGTCCCCGCCGCGGCAGGGCTCCCTTTTACCGCATACCATTGTGGATCTTTTTCCACGTTGTAGGTAGAGAACCATCAGTTCGCTATATAAACACTCTTGTACGACGGTTCTTCATTTTCTCATTTTCACATTTTCAAATTTGCACTTTAATGGCATTAATAATAAACATTGCCACCTCTTTCTTTCGGATCTCTATCATTGCCTGGTAATTCTTTTCACTCATCTGCAATACATTCTTTAACATGGGTTTGGCTACGAATGGGAAAATACTCAGCGACTGAATATTGATCAGTAATTGTTCTGCGCTTATACTTTTAATGGTTCCCTTTTTAATTTCACCATTGATCTGCTTTTGAAAACTTCCCAACACATCTTTTAAATGCATTTGCTTAAATCGTTTCACCGTTATTTCAGGGTTGCGGCTTACTTCGTTTATAACAAACAATGGCATATCCGGAAATTGGCTCAGGCGCTCAATATCCAGTGTAACGATCTGCTCAATTTTTTCAAACAAAGGAATATCAGAAGAGATGACCGCAGCCAGGTTGGAAAAAAATTTCCCAAACTCCTGTTCAAAGATCAAAGCAAATAATTTTTCTTTTGTTCCGAAATAGTAATGCACCAGGGCTTTGTTAATACCTGCTTCGTCAGCAATATCCTGCATACGTGCCCCTGACAGGCCCTTTTGGGTAAACGCTTTCCGGGCTACCTGCAATATTGCTTCCTCAGTACTTTTGTCTTTTTTCTTCATGCCTGCAATTTAACCATTTGGTTAATATTCAATAAAGGTAGAAATTGTTTTCATTTTTTCAAAATATTTTTAACCAAATGGTTAAAAAAGGACGATTGCAGGAATATTACCGCGTCAATTCCATGGCAGCATGCGGGATGAACTTATTTTGTATGGTCAATTGGCAATTACTTTCTTTGATGATATTCATCATTGAAGGAAAATTATTTTCTTATAGTATTGTCCAACTAAATTTGTTTGCATTCAATCAAACTCTTTATGGTTGAGGGTTCTAAACCCCCTCTCCCTGCCCGTTCCGTTCAGGGGGGCTTCGGAGAGGTGGTTGGGGGCGAGGCCAGCCAGGCAAGAATTTGAGTCCTTTAGGTCAGACAATATTATTTTTGAATCATAAGGAAGAAGATCCATAAACTTTCCCCATCATGAAAATCTGTCCACCGGTTTTGAGCAAAATTTAATTTAGTTTCCTAACTTCCCTAATGCATTGTATTTTATATATTTCGGTTCGTTTTCAAAACAGTGGAATTGAAAAATTTGGGCGTTTCCCTTCCGGTCGGGCTGAACTACGTTCGCAAGTTTCGTCAAAGCAACATTTAGTTACTTCTTCTCACTTTTGCTACAAGTCCTCTCTACGCTACGTTTCACTACGCTTCATTCCAGGCATTTCCCTGCCCGACTGTGTCATTCAGGTGAGGCTTCAATCCTTAACGCATTTCACACAAAATAACGAAGAATCTTTGTTTTCTTCTTAACACCATGTGTATAACTAATAACGCATTGTATTAAAATCAATTCGTTAAATTTGAAATAGAAGAATAGTTAACAGGTATCCATCATTATTTCAGTAAACTTTAAACCCAACCCACTTTGACAGAAACAAT
>JANOTW010000873.1:0-2241 GCA_031416575.1 Ferruginibacter sp. | reverse complement strand
TATTGATGGATGCTGAATGGCAAAATAAAGAGGACATAAAAATGCTGGTGGGCGGGGAAGCATTAAAAGAAGATCTCAAAAATGCGCTTACCCAAAAGGGGAATGTATGGAATGTATATGGCCCCACTGAAACAACTATCTGGTCAACAATTAAGAAATTGGAGGTCGGTGAAAGCGTGCTGATCGGAACACCAATTGCCAATACCAATATTCAAATTGTGAACAGCGAAGGACAGTTGGTTCCCATTGGAGTTGCAGGAGAAATCATGATCGGGGGAGCAGGGCTGGCACGTGGTTACTATAACCGGCCGGCATTAACAGCAGAGAAGTTTATCGCTAACCGGTTTAGTAAAGAACCCACAAATGATTTGCTTCCACCAACAACGATCAACCAACAACGATCAACCAACAACGATCAACCAACAACGATCAACCATCAACCATCAACCTCCTCAAGGATGTACCGTACCGGCGACCTGGGCAGATGGCTACCGGATGGAAATGTTGAGTGCCTGGGAAGAATAGATGAACAGGTAAAAATAAGGGGTTACCGCATAGAGTTAGGCGAAATAGAAACCATGGTACAACAAACCGGTCTGGTGCGCCAGTCGGTAGTGTTGGCCCGGGAAGATAATAGTGGCAATAAGCGGTTGGTGGGTTATGTAGTGCCCGAAGGTGTATTTGATAGGCAGGCCATCATTGCTCATTTAAGGGGTAAGCTACCTGAATACATGGTACCCGCCCTGTGGATGGAACTGGAAACTTTGCCATTAACGCCCAACGGAAAGATCAACAGGAAAGCCTTACCAGATCCCGACGCAGGCGAACTCGTAACCAATGAGTATGTAGCGCCACGCAATGAATTGGAGACTAATTTAGCATCCATCTGGCAGCAACTGTTGCAGGTACAGCGCATAGGCATACACGATAATTTCTTTGAGCTGGGGGGGCACTCCTTATTGGCGATGAGGGTGGTATCATCCATCCGGAAAGAGCTGGAAATGGAGATAGCGATAAAAAGCTTATTCAATCATTCCACCATAGAATCCCTTGCAGTCCATCTTCAAAAACAAAAAAGGGGATTATCACTGCCTTCAATAGAAACACAACCAAGACCGGATCATATTCCTTTATCCTTTAGCCAGGAGCGTTTATGGGTTATAGACCAGTTGGGTGGCAGCATACAATACCATATACCCGCTGTGTTAAGATTAAAAGGCAATTTGGATAAAGAAGCCTTGTCAAATGCATTGCAACAAATAATCAACCGGCATGAAGTGCTTCGCTCGGTAATCCGTGAAGAGGATGGATTAAGCTATCAGTTTATTAAAGATAAAGATGGCTGGCAGTTGCAAAGCGTTGATGGTTCAACGTACAAAGAAGATATTGAGGGTTTACAACAATACCTAAAACAGTTCATTGATCTTCCATTCAATCTTACGGATGATTATATGCTGCGGGCGGTGCTGATCAGTTTGGGAGCAGATGAGCATATATTGGCGGTTACGCTTCATCATATCGCATCAGACGGTTGGTCCACTTCCATCATCGTAAATGAACTGGTGGAGTTATACAATGCAAGCCTTGAAAAGCGTTCAGTGTCACTAGCATCGTTGCCTGTCCAATATGCGGATTATGCACTGTGGCAGCGTAAATATTTACAGGGGGAATCATGGGATAAAAAGCTTGGCTACTGGAAGGATAAACTGGAAGGGATAAACACATTACAACTACCCACCGATTATCCTAGGCCGTTAATTCAAAGCACGAATGGAGCAGTTACAGGAATCAAATTAGATAAGGAATTATCAGATCAGTTGCAGTCATTGAGCAGGCAGCAGGATACCACGTTATTCATGACATTACTGTCGGTTCTTAAAGTATTACTCTATCGCTATAGTGGACAGCAGGATATATGTGTGGGCATCCCGGTAGCAGGCCGCCAGCAACAGGAACTGGAAGGGCTGATCGGCTTTTTTGTAAATACGCTTGCGTTGCGAAGTGAGCTGACTGGCAGCGCATCGTTTAAAGATCTGTTGCAACAGGTAAGGGCCACTACACTGGAAGCTTACGACCACCAGGAAGTGCCTTTCGAGAAAGTGGTGGATGCGGTAGTGAAAGAAAGGGATTTGGGCAGGAGCCCATTGTTCCAGGTAATGTTGATATTACAGAATACGCCGGAGGTACAGGCGCTACGTTTAGGCGAAGTAGCGTTATCCCTTGAGGTAGCAGGATCATCAG
>JANOTW010000872.1:0-2348 GCA_031416575.1 Ferruginibacter sp. | reverse complement strand
GCATAATATTTACCCAACACATCATGCCTGGCACTGGTTAACCCATTGCTGCCAATGCCGCTGTTATATTCTTTTTCATAAGTTGACTGGCCATAGCTGGCAAGGCCTACGATCACATCACCTGCTTTTATTTTATCGTTGCTGATGATGGTTGCTTTTGGCCAGCGGCAGGCCATGGTGCCGTTTACCGCTGCTGTACGAACCACATCACCCACATCTGCGGTTTCGCCGCCGAGGTAATGGATGTTTACGCCAAAGGTTTTTAATTCGTCAAACAATTCCTGCGAACCATTGATGATCTGCGACAACACCTCGCCCGGAATGATAGTCTTATTGCGATCAATCGTAGAATTAAAAACGATATTATCATAGATCCCTACGCAAAGCAGATCATCGAGGTTCATTACGATGGCATCCTGTGCGATGCCTTTCCAAACAGAAATATCACCGGTTTCTTTCCAATATAAATAAGCCAGTATGCTTTTGGTACCAGCCCCATCCGCATGCATTACGCTTACGAAATTTTCGTCCCCACCTAAATAATCCGGGTAAATTTTACAAAAGGCGTTGGGATAAAGCCCCTGATCCAAATGCTTTGTGGCTGCGTGTACTTCTTCTTTTTGGGCTGATACCCCTCTTTTATTATAAAGGCTCATGGTATTAATTGAGCTGCAAAACTATATTTCAATTATCAATTATCCATTAATAAATTTAAAAATCATAACACGAATTTTAAAAACACGAATTGCACGAATTTAAAAACCATACCACGAATTTTGAAAACACGAACTGCACGAATTGAAAAACCATACCACAAATTTTAAAAACATGAATTGCACGAATTGAAAAACCATTGTATTGATTTTTAATTCCTCTTTAATAATTTTCAATAAAATAATTTTCAGGTAGTTTTGCACCAATTTTTACATGACAGTACATACCAACATACAACGTTTACCGGTTTTTAAGAATGCACTGATCACTATCGGAACTTTTGACGGGGTTCACGGCGGGCATCAACAGATCATTCAATTGATGAAATCCGAAGCTGCCAAAGCAGATGGCGAAACGATCATCATTACTTTTCATCCCCATCCCCGTAAGATCATCGGCACCCGGCAGGGACCGGTTTATTTATTAAACACTATGGATGAAAAGATCGCCCTGCTGGAAAAATATGGTATTGGCCACCTGGTGGTGGTGCCCTTTACCGAAGCCTTTGCCAACCAGGCGGCAGAAGCCTATATCGCTGATTTTTTGGTAAAAACCTTTCATCCTCATACCATCATCATCGGCCACGACCACCGTTTTGGCAAGGGCCGTAGCGGTGACTTTCAATTACTGGAAGACAAAGCGCCTGAATATGGTTACGAGGTAAAAGAGATCCCGGGCTACATGCTGAAGGATATGACCATTAGCAGCACCAAAATAAGAGAATCATTATTGCAGGGTGATATTGATACGGCCAATCATTTTTTAGGTTATGATTATTTCTTTAGTGGCAAAGTAGTGGAAGGAAATAAATTGGGCAGAACGATCGGTTACCCTACCGCCAACCTTTTTATCGCAGATGAGAATAAGCTTGTACCTGGTAATGGGGTATATGCTGTTTTAATTAAGAATGAAGAATTAAGAATTAAGAATTTAGGCGGAATGATGAATATTGGTGTGCGCCCAACAGTTGATGGAATAAAGAGGGTGATAGAGGTAAATATTTTTGATTTTGATAAAGACATTTATGGAGAAACACTCACCATCACTTTAAAAAAACGCTTGCGGAGCGAAGTGAAATTCAACGGACTGGATGCATTGAAGGTACAATTGGCAAGGGATAAGGAAGCGGCTATGGTTGCACTGTTGCAGCGGTAAGAATTATGAATTATGAATTAAAAATTATGAATTAAGAATTAAGAATTTTTTCGGGAGGATGAATATTAGGGTCCGCCCTACAGTATAATTTCGAAAAACCCATCACAACTTTTGATCGCCAGTTCCCAGGCGGGTAACGGGCCGGGCAGGTAAGCCTGCTGATGTGCCGCTACAAATAACGCAGGCAAAGCTCCCCAATAGTATGCCGTACAAGAGTACCCAAATAAACCGGGGCTGATGTTTCGCTAATAACAACTCCAAAATTTACAGGTCATTCATTTTCAAATGGCGGACTGCTGTTTGAAAGGTGGCGTTATTTGAAGACCCTGTTTTGCCCCCGGCCCATGAAGGGGAGGCCTTCTGCCAGTTCATTAACTAAGCCTGTAACCGCCCGGTATAACGCAATTAAAGTTGCCCATTGGTATTAAGTACAAGAGGGCGATGCAACGATGCTGCCATGAAATACTTCAGCCCGGACA
>JANOTW010000871.1:0-6841 GCA_031416575.1 Ferruginibacter sp. | reverse complement strand
CTCTCCGCCCGCCGGCGCAGCTCGACGGCAAGGGAGCTGCACGCCCGGTGCCCCAGCGCAACCGCTACTACGCCCCCCAGACGCTCCACTCCCACCGCGCGATCCGCAGAGACCGCGACGCCGAGGAGGGCAAGGTGAAGTAATAGCGCCCGGGGGCAAGCATGGCCTTGAAACCGAGCTTGAGTTTCGCAAACTGCATGCCGTTGCCATCGGGCTTGCCGACCAATGGAAAATAGTTGCCGCCCAGCGCCAGCATCTTCTGGTCAAGGATCAGCAGGCTCAGGGTCGGGTTGGCTAGCGAATCGCTGTAGCGCGCTTCCAGCTCGATCTGCACGTAAAAAATCGCAGCTCATTTATTAATCATAGTAATCAGTGATACATAATTTTAATGCAGGCCCATCTATTTTACCAAAAGAAGTTTTTCAACAAGCCGCTGAGGCGGTACTGAATTACAATAACAGTGGTTTATCTATTTTAGAGCTTGGCCATCGCACTCCTGCTTTCCAGGCGGTAATGGACGAAGCAAGGGCATTGGTAAAGGAATTAATGAAATTGGATGATGAGCATGAAGTATTGTTTTTACATGGCGGCGCTTCCACGCAATTTATGCAGGTGCCCATGAATTTGTTAGGAGAAAAGGAAACTGCGGCTTATGCGGATACCGGTGTATGGAGTATTAAGGCTATTAAGGAAGCTAAACTTTTTGGAAAGGTAGAAGTGGTTTGTTCTGGTAAAGAAAGTGAATACACCATTATTCCGAAAGATTTCGCGGTACCGAATGATGCTGCTTATTTTCACATCACCACCAACAATACTATTTACGGAAGCCAATGGCAAAAGATACCACATACCAGCATCCCGCTGGCAGGCGATATGAGCAGCGATATATTTAGCAGGGTGATTGATTTTAATGCTTTCGGCCTGATATATGCAGGCGCACAAAAGAATATGGGGCCTGCGGGAGTAAACCTTGTGGTGGTGAATAAAAACATTTTGGGTAAAATAAAGCGTGCCATCCCCACCATCATGGATTACCGCAATCATGTAAAAGAAGGCAGCATGTTGAATACACCGCCAGTATTCGCCGTATTTGTATGTATGCTTACCCTGCGCTGGCTAAAGGCGCTGGGCGGAGTGGCTGCCATCGAAAAATTAAATGAGGCGAAGGCGGCTTTACTGTACAAAGAGATAGACGAAAATCCATTGTTTACCGGTACGGTGAGTAAAGAAGACAGAAGCAAAATGAATGTTTGCTTTGTGATGAATAACCCATCCCTGGAAGAAGCCTTCCTCACTTTCACAAAAGAAAAAAATATTGTGGGTATCAGGGGGCACCGGCTGGTGGGTGGCTTCCGGGCATCTTTATACAATGCACTGCCCATTAGCAGTGTGGAGGTATTGGTGAATACCATGAAAGAATTCGCATTAACCAATGCATAAAACAATTACAATATATTTAAGTCAAGCTAATAATCTTACACAATGATCACTATATACCCCTTTAAAGCTTTACGCCCTGAAGCGCAACATGCCAAACTGGTAGCATCACGCCCTTACGATGTACTCAATAGTAAGGAAGCGAAGATAGAGGCCCAGGGCAACCCAAGCAGCTTTTTACACATCACCAAAAGTGAAATTGATTTGCAGGAAGATGTTGATATTCACTCTCAGCAGGTATATGACACCGCTAAGAAAAACCTGGATGCGTTTATCAGCAGGAATATTTTATTTCGTGAAAGCAAGGCCTGTTATTACGTTTATCAGTTAGTAATGAATGGAAGAAGCCAAACGGGATTGGTTTGCGGCAGCAGTGTGGACGATTATGAAAAGGACCTTATAAAAAAGCATGAATTTACCCGGCCTGAAAAAGAACTGGATAGAATTAATCACATAACTACCACCGGCGCTCAAACGGGGAATGTTTTTTTAGCCTATAAAAATGTGGATGATATTGACACGCTGATCAACAAGTGGAAAAAAGAAAAGAACCCCGTGTACGACCTGCTGGCGGATGATGGCATACAACACAGCATCTGGATCATAAACGATACGGATACCATTAATACGATTTCAGAATTATTCAAGGAGCAGGTTCCTTTTACCTATATTGCCGATGGGCATCACCGGGCAGCCTCTGCTGCCAAAGTTCGTAAGGCTTTAGGCAATAAAGCCCCGGAAGGCGCTGATATTTTCTTAACTACTTTATTCCCTTCCAACCAATTGCACATTATGGATTACAACCGTGTGGTAAAGGATTTGAATGGATTGGGTACGGCGGAAGTCCTGGAAAAAGCCTGCCATGCGTTTACGGTGGAAAAGACGGATAAAGCATTCTCTCCGGCAAACCTGCATCAGTTTGGGTTATACATGGAGAAGCAATGGTACATACTTACCGCTAAAGAAAATACCTTCACAAATGATCCGGTTGGCATTTTGGACGTAACCATTTTGCAAAATAATTTGTTAGGGCCCCTGCTGGGAATAAAGGACCAGCGCACCGATCAGCGAATTGACTTTGTTGGTGGCATCCGGGGTTTGGCGGAACTGGAAAAAAGAGTGGACAGTGGTGAAATGGCGATGGCTATCAGCCTGCACCCGGTGAGCATTCAACAATTATTCGATATAGCCGATAGTGGCAATGTAATGCCGCCAAAGAGTACCTGGTTTGAACCGAAGTTGCGGGATGGGCTGCTTACCCACCTGATTAATTAATGTTGAGTGTGGAATGATGAATGATGAATGATGAATGATGAATGATGAATGATGAGTGATGAATGAGGAATGAGGAATGATGAGTGAGGAATGAGGAATGAGGAATGATGAATGAGGAATGATGAATGAATGATGTATTGTGTAATATCAGTTTGCAGAACATAAAACGCAATTAAAGTTCCCCAATGGTATTCAGTACAAGTAATCCAAATAAGCCGCGGCCGATTTTTCGCTTATAGCAACTTCCAAAATTTAAGTCATTGATTTTCAATTGAAAAAATTTTGGGTTGTATAGGAGAGGGCGTCCACGATACGCTGCGCTATCGGGATGTACCAATGCAACGATGTTCCACATGGCTTCTTAGCCCGGACAAAAAAATATGGTTGTATAGGAGAGGGCAACTCAAAGATGTTGAGAAATGAAATATAGTTTGGACAAAAAACCGTATTGCGAAATCCCGACCTGTGCCGACCTTTCGGTATTTTTTTCGGGAACGCCCCCGCATATGCGGGGCAGGCTATGAAATTCTTCTGCCCGGACAAAAAAAAAGAAGGGTTGTATAGAAGAGTGGCACACTGATGCTTAATAGAAGCGCTTCAGCCGGCCTCATAAAAATATTAATCACTTTTTCGCCCATTGTGGAGTATAGTTGCAACCGCTGTTTTTGTTTTTGGATTTATTGCTAATAAGGCAACGCCCTCAACTGATCCATACTAACCGGCAATATCTTTCCTTTGCTTATATCAATTAATCCCTCTGATTTAAAATCACCTATTGTTCTGTTAAGCGATTCCGTGGCGGTACCAATATATTGTGCTATTTCTTCCCTTGAAATTTCCAATGGTTTTTTGGTATCGGTAATTTGAAATTTATCCGCTATTTCAACAAGGGCTTTTGCTACTCTTTTTCTTAGGGAACTGTAGGCAAGGTTTAATAACCGCTCTTCTTTTTCTTTTATGTTTTTCGCGATGATATGGATGAACCTGGCGGCTATGTTGATGTCGCTATGGATCAATTTTACAAAATCATCTTTTGGAATTTGCACTATATCGGAATGCTCCATTACAATTGCCCTTTCGTCATAAAAGGTATCTTCAATTAAAGCGGTGTAACCTATAAAGTCGCCATCACTGTAAAAGTTTGTTATATACTCTTTTCCATCTTCATGGTTTTTAAAGCACTTTACTTTTCCTTTTACCAGGTAATACAAAAAGCGCGGGCGCTTGCCTTCATGGAAAAGAACAATCTTTTTACCGTAACTGTTTAACTCGTACTCCTCGGATAGTTGCGCAACCTTACCTAAGCCATTTATATCTTTTATGAATTGGGCAAGCCCTGTAACTGTAGATGGATATTTATGTTCAGGCGCTTCCGCTTTCTTTAACCGAACTTCCACGGCGCTTAGTAACTCGCAATCATCAAAAGGCTTTGTGATGTAATCATCAGCGCCCATTTCCATCCCTTTTCTAAAATCACTTCTTTCCGTTTTAGCGGTAAGGAAAATAAAAGGAACGCTTTCTGTTTCCTTATTTTTTCTTAACAGGTGAAGCACTCCGTAGCCATCCAGTTCAGGCATCATTATATCGCAAATAATCAAGTCCGGGTTCTCTTTTAAAGCCACATCAACCCCTTGTCTTCCATTTTTTGCGGTTAACGCTTTAAACCCTGCCAGTTCCAAAATTTCCGCAGTGTTTTCCCTTATGTCATTATTATCTTCAATTACCAATATTGTCTTGTTCATGTTTCAATAAGTTTGTAGGAATGGTGATTGTAAAGGCCGTTCCTTCATTTAGCTTGCTTTTTAAAGTAATTGAACCAGCCATTAATTCCAAATAACGCTTGACTATATGCAGCCCCAAGCCGCTACCCTGAATGTTTATGACATTAGCGCCGCGAAAGAAGCTTGAAAATAAGTACTCCTGGTCTTCTTTGGAAATACCTAAACCCTGGTCTGCTATTTTTATCGTAGCCAAACCATCAGTTACACCGCTGTCTATTAATATGGGGGTATCCGGTTCAGAAAACTTTATGGCATTTGATATTAAATTCAGCAAAACGTTCTTTAAAAGCTTCTTATCGGAATTAATAGTGTATTCTCCCTGGTGGTTATAAATAATCCTTTGGCCCTCTTTCAATAATCCTTTTATATCTTCAGTTGTTTCTTCAATAAATGAATTGAGTTCAAAGGGTGAATTTATCGTATTGACTTTTCCTTCATCCAGTTTGCCCAATGATAAAAAGTCTTCCAGTATATCATTCAGGTCCTTGACGGTTCCTTTAATACGTTCAATATGTTTATTGCGCTTGCACTGGTCTTCTTCCTTTGTATATTTGGATAGCAGGGAGGCGGATGAAAGTACGGTGCTTAAAGGGGTCCTGAATTCATGGGAAGCCATCGAAACAAACCGGCTTTTTATTTCGTTCAGCTCCCGTTCCTTATCAAGCGCTTCATTTAATTCCCGCTCAGACTGCCCTAACTTTTGCAGCGCTTCTTTTAGTATCAATGTTCTTTCTTCCACCTTCATTTCAAGTTCGGCGTTGAGGTCTTTTATTTTATTGCTCACCTGTTTTAATTGCTGCTGTTGCAGGCGCATGCTTTCCTCTATTTGTTTGCGGTGCGTGATGTCAACTATAAAAGCGATTACGTAACGATGGTCGCCTTTATAATAATAACTGAGGCTTACTTCCACCGGAAAATCATCTCCGGATTTTTTTTGTGCGTAAAGGTCTCTTCCCAAACCCATTGACCGGTGCTTCGGGTTTTCGTAAAACGTATTACGCAATGCTACGTGTTTGCTTTTTATACTTTGCGGGAGAAGGATTTCAATCAGTTTATTGATCATCTCCCCTTCCTGGTAGCCAAACATTTTTTCAGCGGCGGCGTTGGCCAAAATAATTTTACCATCCTGGTCTGTAAGCACAATGCCTTCGGTAGCATTTTCAAATAATGCGGTCATGTGGGTTTTTTCAAAATTCAATTGACTGTTCAAACGTTTCATATAAAGAACCATCACGGTAGTGAGCAATACAAGGAAAATGATAAACAGGTGTTGTGTAAAATTTATTCCGCTAAGCAGGTACAATAAAAGTGTGATAAATATACTTACGGTGGCGGCAACTAAAGTGGACCTGATATCTTCAACAAAAAAAGATAAAAAGACAACTACCAGCAGCCCGGCTAAAATAACGGGATAAACCGGCATTGCATAAGAAAAAGCCAATGTGAGCACAAAGGCTATAATAGCGTAAATGGAAGCCTGTTTGCCCGTTAAACGCGGCAATATATTAAGAGAGCGGCTATTTTGAAACGTGTTCAAAATGTAAGTTTTTACAGGTATTAGCAGAAATTTTTTATTTAATCAAATTGTTATTGAATAGAAAATATCAGTGGCTTCTTCCCTTCAGTCAATAGTACCTGGCTGATAATAATTAGTTATACCACATCCAAAAAAAGTTCTGTTTGTTGATCCCTTTATTTGAAGCGTGCTGGTTTTTTGGACTGCCCGCTTAATTACTTCTTTTTCGTGAAAACTGTCTTTGATGGTAGGGAATTCGGGTATAAAATCAAGTGGTGTTACAAAAAGCAACCATAAAAAAATTAAATAGGAATTAGGCATAACCGATACTTTAATTGTGAACTACAGATCGTATAAAATGGATTTTCCATATACTTCAAAACTATTGCAGTTTCCCACGGTTTCTTATGATGCAGGTTGAATCACTAAATGATTGTTGTCATGTATGGCATTGAATTTTAAAAATACTACAAGCAATTGTTCAGTACTTTAGTCCGGTACATAAAACGCACAACGGATAAACACGTGAGTAAAACTTTTTGCCCGGGCAGTGAAGCTATGTGGAGCATCGTTGCATCGCCCTCTTGTACCGCATACCATTGGGGAACTTTAATTGCGTTATACTGAGCAATTCATTAGGTGCATTTTATGAACTGGTAGAAGACCTCCCCTTTTGGAACATCCCGATTTTTCAGCCTTTTTATAGGCATGGTTTATTTTACTACCTGATTACTATTTCCCAATTTTTTAGACTGTAATTGCTAAATTAAAATATGGCGGTTTTTATTAACCCCTTGTATCTCAGCATTTTATATGAACTATTGTATTTGGT
>JANOTW010000870.1:0-1674 GCA_031416575.1 Ferruginibacter sp. | reverse complement strand
GTGTTTAGAACTACAAGTTGCTTTTTCTTTTAAATCAATACCACATTGACTTTTCCACCAATGTGCATAACCCTTAACTTGACGCCAATGCGATTTATCGGGAGGGCGGGCAAAACAGGGCCTCCAGATTATGCCTCCCTTCAAAATACAGTTCGCCATTTGAAAATAAATGACCTGTAATTTTTACCTCCCGATGCATCGGGGTTATTAGCGAAACATCAGCCCCGGTTTATTTGGGCACTCTTGTACATTAGTGCATCCGGGAACTTTTTTTAACTGCGATTAAAACCGTTTTGATTATTACAAAAAAAAACTTCAAAAAAATTATAGTAACGCATCGATTTTGGCGGAAAGTTTCCTGTCTTTTTCCGTAATAATATCACCGGCATCATGCGTATTCAACCATATCTCCACTTTGTTGTAAACATTGGTCCACAATGGATGGTGGTCCATCTTTTCCGCAGCCAGCGCTACCCTCGTCATAAAGCCAAAAGCTTCTGAAAAATTCTTGAATTCAAATTTTTTGTAGAGTGTATTATTTTTTTCTTCCCACATAATGATTAATTGATAATGGTTTAATTAATAATTGACAATGTGTTAAACATTTAACAGCATTAAAATTACTTTATAATCTTTGAACTGAAAACATTATCAATTATCCAATTATCAATTCATCAAAAAATAAGGTGCTGCTTATTCTTTATCTTTTCATTCGTCATTTCATTTACCAACTGTACACCAGGCAAAGATTTAATGGATTGCATCAGCGCTTTCAATTCTTCATTTGAAACGTATTCGCCTTTGATCAGCCATACAAAATCGAGGTGCTTAAACTCCGGCAGCAGGTATTCACCGTCACACTGGTTATTGTATAAATAATGCGTTACCGAGGTAGAAGGCACCGCGTATTCATAGATTGAAAAAAAATACCTGCGCTCCTTTTTGGTTAATTGTATTTCATAATCATGATTGATCCTGAAATTAAAACCGAGGATTTGATTTAATTGCCAGCTAAACTGGTAATTTTTAATGGGCGCTACAATGCCCAGCAGAACAGCGTCTTCAAAAAATTCCCGGGCAATGCTTTCGTTGTCTATTTTGAGTTTCATACCCCTATCCCCTAAAAGGGAATTTGATTAAATTTATAACTAAGTCCATAAACGATTTCTGATTTTAATTAATCTTATAAGCATATCATTATCCCCTTCGTATGTTTGTCTTTTACAATATGGGATGTTGCCTCTCTTTTTATCCGTTTCTTCCACCATTTATATAAAAATTTTATCCCTGTTTTTTCTTGTACCGCTTTTTCCGGCTGTTTCCAATCAAATAATTTTTGAGATAAAGGATCCTCATTTTCTATTCAATCAGCCAATAAATGAAAGTAGTGCGAAGCAGGATAGTATCGTTGTCGCACCATCCCTTATCTAATCTTTTTATTTTAAATTTATTGCCCGGTTTCATTTTCCAGTTACTTTAATAGGGAGACTTTAATAATACAACATTAAAACTATTCAAAAATTAATTTGTATTCGTATTTTGCAAATCGTCGGCACTGCTTGTGTTTTTCAGGGAGCTAAAATATCACTTCAAATATTAACTCCTCATTGCCCCTTTTAACTTTTACTTTGGTGGCATCACCTTTTTTAAACTTATTCAATGTCTCCATATAAG
>JANOTW010000869.1:0-4864 GCA_031416575.1 Ferruginibacter sp. | reverse complement strand
AAGTACATGCCGACATCAACACCAATCCACAATTCAAAAGCAACGAAGCATTGCGGGAAGCCATGGGCTATATCCTGGGTATGGGTTTTGCTTTTAAGGCCAAGCCGGAGGCTTTTGCAAGTAGTAGTTGCGCCAATAAGGTGGTTAACTAAGCAGGTTTGCCCATAAGCTAAATACAGGTTATTTTTTGAAGCTGAACATTTTGGTTCATCATTCTTTTGGGGAAATTTCTTCTTATGGGCCAGGCTGCAGCATTTTCATTTTATGGTAATTTATTTGTTGCCCGGCGGAAGATTTTCATGGCATCATCGAAAAAATGCCGAAAGGTCGGCACAGGCCGGGATTTCGCAATACAGTTTTTTGTCCAAACTATATTTCATTTCTCAACATCGTTGCCACGCTCGGTTCAAAGGCATACCATTGGGGATCTTTTCCTGCGTAGTTTGTAAGAACATGCCTGCATTTTCTCCATTCCACTGTATATGGTAAAGAAATTTTTTTTTACATTATGCTTTGAAAACCGCGGTAACAAACATGGATCATCCGCAATGAAGCTGCACTTATTTCTATGGTATGCTATTTTAAAAAAATTGCTCCCCATAATACTTCCCGCAACTTTATTGTACTTTGAATATCTTTGCCCTCCATTTAAAAAACATACATAATATGAGCGAAGCAGCACTTACCAAAGGGCAGGTACACACCAAAAAAGGTGTTTTAACTTTTGAACTATATGATGACGATGCCCCAATAGCCGTAGCTAATTTTAAAAAATTAATCGGCGAAGGCTTTTATGACGGGCTTAGTTTTCACAGGGTAATTCCAAATTTCATGATACAGGGTGGCTGCCCCAATGGTACAGGGGCCGGAGGGCCGGGTTATACTATTCAATGTGAAACCAAGGGAAGCAAACAAATTCATGACCGGGGCGTATTGTCGATGGCGCACCGTGGCTTAAACACAGGAGGGTCACAATTCTTCATTTGCCACAACCGCTCCAATACCCAACACCTTGATGGCGTACATACCTGCTTTGGAAAAATAACAGAAGGATTGGAAATTATTGATGATATAAAGGGAGGCGATATAATGGAAAAAGTTGTATTGCTGGGTTAATTGTTTCAATAAAAAATTATTACGGTAACAAAAACCATCCATCTGTAAATGAATTATTGATGGATGGCTTTTTAATTTAGACGAGTTTCACCTAAAATAATATTTATTTACTTTATTTACCCTGCATACTTTATTTACCTTATTTACTTTATTTACCTTATTTACTTTATTTACCTTATATACTTTATTTACCCTACATACCACATTTACACAACCCTACTCCCCCTTCTTAGCTTCATTCTTCTCATCAATTAAGGCCAGTATTTTATCCCTGCCCAATTTTTTAGTGGCGCTGCTTACAAAATGCTGTGGTAAAAATTGCCAGGTTTTTCTTAAACGGTCCAAAAAAAGTTTTACATTTTTGGCTACTACAGACTGTGTTTCCTTATCAGCCTTTGTAAAGACCATTGCAAAGGGTATCTCCCATTTATCCAGTTGATTTAAAAAATCAAGATCTAATTTTTGGGGTGTATGGCGGGCATCTATCAATACAAAAACCATCTCCAGGTTTTCTCTTTTGCGCAAATAACCTTCTATCATTTGCTCCCAGCGCCGACGGCTGCGGATACTTACTTTGGCAAATCCATAACCAGGCAGATCTACCAGGTACCATTTAAAATTTTGCCCTTCTTTACTGGTATTAATAGCCGAAGCGGAGGTTATTTCAAAATGATTGATGAGTTGTGTTTTACCAGGTGTGCCGGAGGTTTTGGCCAGCTTATCATTATTGGCCAGCATATTAATTAAAGACGATTTGCCTACATTACTGCGGCCTATAAACGCATATTCCTTTTTATCAGGGGCAGGGCATTTTTCAAATTCGGGGCTGCTGATAATATATTTAGCAGATTTTATTAGCATGTGGCAAAGATACGGCAGAAGGTTGATCGTTGAAAGTTGATGGTTGATGGTGATGGGGGTGGTTTGTATATGCCTGAGATAAGTTGATGGTTTGGGGTTGATGGTTGAGGAAGGTAGAAAGTTTTGTGGCTGTTGAACAAAAGCACAAGGTTGGCCTTTATCAAAATCCGGCAACCTTGCATTAATGAATAAATAAATACTGTTCCGCTTTAAATATAAAACACAATTAAAGATCCCCAATGGTATGCCGTACAAGAGGGCGACGCAACGATGTTCCACATAGCTTCAAAGCCCGGACAAAAAAGATAAAAACATATTCTTTAAACTTCGAAAGCCCGGGATACCAAACAGTATTTAAAAAAATGTAAACCGAAAACCCAAGATGGTAAACTCCAAACTTAAAACCCTGGCCTGCTAAAACCCGTACATGGAAACCGTAAACCGTAAACCTTCTTATCTTTGCACCCGATGACACAATTTGCCCATGATAAGGTAACCCCACTAAAGGATTCCGGGCTTTCCAAGAAAGAGCAGGTAGCCGATATGTTCGATAATATCGCTTACAGATATGATTTTTTGAACCGTTTTTTAAGTATTGGTATCGATATACATTGGAGAAAGAAAGCCATCAAACAGTTAAAAGATATTGATCCAAAAAAAATACTGGATGTAGCTACCGGTACCGCCGATGTAGCTATTATGGCTGCAGGTATTTTGCAACCCGATAAAATCATTGGTATAGATATCAGCGACGGCATGTTGAATTTTGGCAGAAAAAAGATTAAAAAACTGGGTTTGGAAAACCTTATTGAATTGTTAAATGGGGATAGTGAAACAATAAAATTTGATGACAACTCGTTCGATGCGGTAACAGTAGCATTTGGGGTACGAAATTTTCAGCATTTGGAAAAAGGGTTGAGTGAAATAAAAAGAGTATTGAGGCCGGGAGGAAAATTAGTAGTGCTTGAATTCAGCAAACCAAAAACAGCCGTAGTCAAGCAATTGTACAATGTGTATATGAATGTAGTGGCCCCGAATGTGGGCAAATTATTTTCTAAAAACCGCAACGCATATAAATATCTCGACGAATCAATTAAAAATTTTCCGGATGGACAAAACTTTACTTCTATCTTAGATAATCTGGGATACACAAACACTTATTGTAAACCCCTGAGTTTTGGAATATGCAGCATCTATTGCGGAGTAAAATAATATTTTGTATTATAATTTTAGCGGCATGCCCTTTTGCGGGCTTTTCGCAGTTGCGATATGGCGGATTGAACTTACCCGATCATGACAGCAAACCCTATCATTTTGGAATTAACCTGGGCATGAATAAATCCCATTTCAGTTTTATCCATCATCCACAATTTCTAACCCAGGATAGCGTGTCCGTTATTGAAAGTATTAACAGTACCGGCATCAATTTAGCCTGGCTTGTAAATTTGAATTTAAGCCCGCATTTCGATCTTAGGACCTACCCCCTCAATCTTACATTTAGCGAGAAAGCCTTTGAGTATTCCTTAACATACCCTGATGTTCCTGCCGGGGAAAGTAAATTAACCTTGAAAAAAGTACAGTCCATTACATTGAGCCTGCCGTTGCAGGTGAAATTCAGCAGCGACCGTATAGATAACCTGAAGGTATATACGATAGCCGGCGTAAAGTTTGATTACGATATGGCCGCCAATGCGGGTAAAAAGAATGCGGATGACCTTATTAAATTAAACAAGCTGGATTATAGTGTTGAAGGTGGCATTGGCTTCCATATCTACTTTCCATATTTTGTATTATCACCTGAATTAAAAGTAAGCTGGGGCCTCTCTAATTTACACAGCCGAAACCCAACGCTGAAATTTTCGGGCAATATTGACCAGATCAACTCCCGCATGATCTCTTTTTCATTGACGGTTGAGTAAATGAAAAAATGCCCGATAAGAAAACCCTTCTGTTAAAATCTTCCTGACCTTTATACTGCACAAGGAATAAAAACGTACCGAAAAATTATTTGTCCGGGCAGTGAAGCTATGGGGAGCATCGTTGCATCGCCCTCTTGTACTGAATACCATTGGGCAACTTTAATTGCGTTATACTGAGCGGTTCATCAGATGCGGTTGATGAGCTGGGCCAACGCTCATTACCCACGCCTCAACCTTGTGCCAATCGGGGGACCAACTATGGCTTAACATATTTATCTAATAAAGTAATATTTTTTAAAACTTTTTCTTTTGTAAGCTTACCATTTATCTCTGAGTCGGTCATTTCTTCTAATTTTTCAACTAAAAATTCACTTTCATAATAAACTGATTCGGCGAGTGTCAAGGCATCAACAATATAGTTAACTTCAATTTCAGTTAATTCATTGTTTAAAAAATAATTACTTAATCGTATTAAATGATCTTTTTTAAATGCAAAGCGACAGTCTTCATCTAATATTATCGAACAAGAACTTCCTTTCTTTTCAAGGCATTTAATATATACTGCAATTTCATCTTTTATAGTATGCTTAAAGTTTTCAATTTTTGTCCCCCCATTAAGGATGTGAACGATGTCTGATAATTTCATATTTCAATAAACTTTTGGTCTTCTAAAGTTTTGCTTTGCGATGTTGAAATTTATTTGCTCTATCATACGAGTCCTTAACCACCTTTATTGTTTTCCCGTTTGCATTTTTGTACTTTATTATTTCGGCTCTGCTTTGTCCCGAGCCATTGCCTGGTCTGACTTCCGTCTTTTTAGTAAATTTCTCCCCCAATTGGCGCAAGGGTGTAGGGCGGCCAATGTGCGTTAGCAATCCTTGTGCCCCGCCGGGTCTTCAAAGTAAATTTTGCCTAATAAAACGCAGCCAGTTTAATTATGCCATCATTCTTTGCATAGTTTTTTGCAC
>JANOTW010000868.1:0-5051 GCA_031416575.1 Ferruginibacter sp. | reverse complement strand
GGTGAATATAAAGAGGCCTTGCATAGGGATACTATAGTTAATGGTAACCTCAGGCGCAAATATGATTCTGTTACTTATAAATTAAATGCTTTTTCAATGATGCTATCGGTGGGGCACCGGTTTTTGTGGTATGGTGTATTGAATAAACGGGATGTGATTGGTTTTACACCTACCTTATTGGTGAATACAGGTGCAGGAAATACTACCATTACCCACAAATCAAATATAGCGCTGATTAATTATTTTAGTAGGAAGGGGACAATTCCAAAGTTGCAAAGGGACAAATTTGAAATGCAATCGGTAGGGTTGAACCTAGACCTCAATTATACGATTGGTAATTTTACTTTACAACCACAGTTCTATCTTGACTATTATTTACCTGCTACTGATTCGAAAAAAATTTCGCAGGTATTTGTTATTAATATTGGTTATGCTTTTTAATGCTTATGAATTGGTTAACAAATAATTACAAATTATTTTTATTATTGGCATACAACTTGAAATGTTTTAAACAAACCTAAAAATTAAATTTATGAAAACGAAACTCTTAACACTTGTACTTTCAGTAATGATTTTTTCAGCAGCGCATTCCCAGGGCTTTCACCTTGGAATAAAAGGTGGCGCCAATATGAATAAACTAACCGGTAAATCTTTTAAAGATGAATTTAGTAAAGGCTACCACTTGGGCGGTTTTGCAGAAATAGGATTAGGTAAAAAGTTTTCTATCCAACCTGAAGTTGTTTTTAACCAGTTCAATCAGGATACTGTCAGTAAATTCAGCGAGGTTTACAAACTCGACAATGTTAAAAATGTTAAACTCAATTATTTAAGTATTCCTATTTTGTTGAATTATCGGGCTTCCAATTTTTTTAGCTTTCAAGTTGGCCCACAGTTTGGGATATTAATGGATCAAAATGCCAAACTGGTACAAAATGGTAAAGACGCATTTAAGAAAGGTGACTTTAGTATGCTGGGTGGTGTGCAGTTGAAATTTTCAAGCATAAGGATCTATGGCCGCTATGCAGTTGGCCTAAGCAACCTGAATGACATTGATAATCAGGACAAGTGGAAAAGTCAAAGTTTTCAGGTAGGTGTAGGACTGGCAATTTTATAATATCAGTTGCGGATAATTGTCGGGATACCATTTTTATTCCACCTTATTATCGCAGAAGGAACAGCAGTATATAAATCATCCTGGCGGTGTTGAACAATATAGTCAACACCGTTTTTTATTGCCACATCTACATCAGTAAAAACAGCAGGTGGCGGGTAGCCGGAAATATTAGCGGAAGTTGACACGATCGGTTTACGAAACAGTTTTATCAGTTGCCTGCAGAACGGATCATTTACAATCCGGATGGCGATGGTGCCGTCTTCACTAACTAAGTTATCCGCAAAGCCGGTAGCGCCTTCATAAATCACCGTAACAGGCTTGGAAATCCCTTTTATATAATCAAATATTTGAAGGTCGGGCTCTGTAACATAAGTTAAAATATCTTTTTCCTCAGCCAATAAAATGATCATATTTTTATTGGTAGCCCTTTTCTTTAGCGCATAAATTTTAGCAACCGCTTCCGCATTGGTAGCATCACAACCAATGCCCCAAATGGTGTCGGTTGGATAAAGAATTAATCCACCACTGCTTAATACAAACAGGCATTGTTCTATATCGTTTGAAAATGGGATCATAAAATACTTTTATAAACGTTCATTATACTGTTGGCGTATTGTTCGGTGGCGAAATTGTGAGCCTGCTTAAAACCCTTGCATTTTAATTCAGAAACCAGTTTGTTATTCGTTGCGATATTCATCATGTGTTTTGCAATCAATTCGTGATCGGCTGGTGAAAAATATAAAGCAGCATCACCGGCAACTTCCGGCAGGCTGGATCCATTGCTGCAAATAACTGGTAATCCGCTCCACATGGCTTCCAGCACCGGTAAGCCAAAGCCCTCAAAAACGGAAGGATACACTAAGGCTAAAGCCTGTTGGTAAATAGCCGGAAAATCGGCAGCCGATGTGAATGAACTTTCTTTTGATGATGGTAATTCATTAAGCAATATAAGCCTTTCTTCAATCCCATTTGCTTTCATCAATTGTTTTACTTCTTCTTTTTCTTTTTTTCCATCGCCAATTACTACCAATGGAATATCAATTTTACCTTTCAGTAAAATCATCGCCTTGCAGATAGCTACCAGGTTTTTCCTGGGCGCAATTGAGCTTACAAATAAATAATATTTATCCGGTAACTGGTACCTTTTCTTCACCGATGCTTTTTCTACCTCAGGAACATTTTTTTCAAACAGGGGGTTACAACTTTGGTAACAGATGAATATTTTTTCAGCCTTTACGCCATATAAATTAACAAGATCATCCTTTGTTTGTTTACTGATGGCAATAATGGCATCAGCTACTTTACAGGCCCGTTTTATTTTCCATCGGTGAATATAACGTTCATCAAAGTTATAAGTTTTTGGAAAACGTTCAAAAATGAGATCATGAATTGTAACTACTGTTTTAACCTTCGCATTTTCAATACCACGGGGCAATTCATTACTTACACCATGGTAAATGTTCAGCCGGGCATTTATAATTTCTTTCATCATGCCACTTCGCCGCCACAAGGAAGGGAATTTTTTATAGAATGAATTTTGAGGAAAAATGGAATGAACATTATCATAAGAATGTATATCGAATAGCCCTGTTTCCCTGGGTGCAAACAAACTGTATTGGTGCTGTGGAAAATACCGGCTTAATATAGTGATCAGCGAACGGGAATAATTGCCCAGCCCCGTTTTGTTTTGAAAAGCCCTTTTACCATCGTAACCAATGATCATACTGTTTGATGTTTAATAGGCGTGCAAGATATAAAAAACCGGGTGAAGCTGTTATGGTACCGCATCGAGTTTCGTTTATAGCTGCAACCTAAACAAGTGTTATACTGCGCAAGGGGTAAAACAGTGAATTTAATTTGTCTGATAATCTTAAAAATTAACGGTATTTTAATTTATAACACAAATAAAGATCCCCAATGATATTCAGTACAAGAGGGCGATGCAACGATGTTCCCCATAGCTGCTTCTTTGTTGGGACAAAAGAACTGTAACTCACTTTTTTTAACCTTTGCGCAGTATAACAGCTTACTTTTTTTCTTTTTGTATCTTGCGCCCGTTCAGTAATTCAGTTATGCAAAAAATATCGGCGGTTATCATCACTTTTAATGAAGAAAAAAAAATTGCAACATGCCTTGCATCACTACAGGGGGTGGTTGATGAGATATTAGTGATGGATTCCTTCTCCACTGATAAAACACCCGGTATCTGCAAGCAATATGGGGTAAAGTTGTATCAGCAAAACTGGCGGGGATATGGATTTCAAAAGAATGATGCCGTAGAAAAAGCATCCAACGATTATATTTTAAGCCTCGATGCTGATGAAAGCCTTTCTCCAACCCTGCAACGATCCATCATTGACGCAAAAAAGGATGGATTATCAGGCGTTTACCAAATGAACCGGTTAAATAATTTTTATGGATACGATCTGCATTACGGAAATGCTTATCCCGATACGATGAAACGTTTGTATAACCGTACCGAAGCAAAATGGTCACAGCGGCCAGTACACGAAACTTTGGATATTGCTGAAGGTACCACTATCAGGAAATTGGCTGGTAACCTGCTGCACAGGAGTAAGGATACCCTTGAAGATCATATCGCAGGCATCAATACATATTCTTCCTTAAGTGCAAAGGTGTATTTTGAGTCTGGTAAAAAAGCCGCTGGTTTTAAATTGGTGGTAAGCCCGCTGTTCACTTTTATAAAAGGATATATTTTCAGGCTTGGATTTTTGGATGGCTATGCAGGGTTTATGATGGCAAAAATTAATGCGCATGAAGTGTTCCTTAAATACAGTAAACTATTGCTTTTACAAAAAAATAAATCTAAATAAATAATAATTATGCAATTACAGGAATTAATACAGGCAGCCTGGAATAACCGGGAACTTTTAAAAGAAACAAAGTATGCCGAAGCGGTAAGGGATGTTATAGAAGAAGTTGACAAAGGGCGGCTTCGGACCGCCTCGCCCACAGGCATTGGCCTGGATGGCAGTATCAACTGGCAGGTAAATGAATGGGTAAAACAGGGCATATTGATGTATTTCGCCATTCAGCAGATGGAAACTATGGTATTGCCCCCTTTTGAGTTTTATGATAAGATGAAATTGAAAAGCGGCTATGCTGAACTGGGTGTAAGGGCTGTGCCGCACGCAATAGCGAGGTATGGCGCTTACCTTGCAAGGAACGTAGTGTTGATGCCCTCCTACGTTAATATTGGCGCCTTTGTGGACGAAGGCACCATGGTGGATACCTGGGCAACGGTGGGCAGTTGCGCCCAGATTGGTAAAGGCGTGCACCTGAGTGGTGGCGTAGGTATTGGCGGTGTGCTGGAACCTTTGCAGGCTAGCCCGGTAATTATTGAAGATGGTTGTTTTATTGGCAGCCGTTGCATTGTAGTAGAAGGGGTAAGGGTAGAAAAAGAAGCCGTGCTGGGCGCCAATGTGGTATTAACCCAATCTACCAAGATCATTGATGTGAGCGGCGCTGAGCCTATTGAAATGAAGGGGCGTGTTCCTGCAAGAAGCGTAGTTATTCCCGGAACGTATAACAAGAAATTTCCTGCAGGCGAATATGGTGTTGGATGTGCTTTAATTATCGGCCAGCGTAAACCATCTACCGATCTTAAGACAAGCCTGAATGATGCGCTACGGGATTTTAATGTATCTGTTTAATTGCATAAAAATTTTACCTGCGCATTTTTATGAAACCATATTTTTTTGTTGGCCGGGCAGAAGTACTGAGCGAAGCCGAAGTATTCAATTAAGCCCCGAAAAAATCAGGATTTCGCAATGTGGTTTTTTTGGTACAAACTATAGATCATTGCTCAACATCGTTGTGTCATTGCAAATCCCGATTGGGGTTTTGTGTGCTGCCCCGGGACTCCCTTGTACCGCATACCATTGGGGATCTTTAATTTGCACCTTCTCCAAAAGGG